>CAZRJS010000083.1:0-4450 GCA_964600565.1 Candidatus Woesearchaeota archaeon
TCGTATCGACTTGGCATAATATTTTTACCTTATTTATTACTTTTAGTGAAAAAACAATTATATTTTAACCCAATTACGTTTTATTTAAAACAAATTAAATAATTTTCTATAATAAAACCTATATGGTAAGTTATGAAAAAATTCTTATGAAAAATAATATGCAGCCAGGCCACCAATCGCTCCAATTCCGGCACCAATTGGGCCAGCAGTTGCTCCTGCCATGCCCGCGGTTGCCATAGCTGCCCCCAATGACGCCCCAGTTGCAGCGCCACCCATTGTACTCGATATGCCACCACCAGCTGTTTTTTTAACCCTATTATCTATATTTTTTTGCATACTGGATGCTGAAGACTTTGATTTTCTCATCATGCCCATAGCCCTATCTAAACCTGAAGTTGTCATATTGTTAACCCCTGTGAGTATTCTGAAAGATTTTGCTTTCTGGTATTATCTCTTGCAGTAGACATCGCCCCAACATTAAGTTTTGCACTCTCAAGACCAATCCCTCCGGCACTTGGAGCAACACCACGTCTTTGTGCGTCTCTTGCTGCTGTGCTTTTAACCTGAGAAATAACTTCAGCAACGTCACCCCTTGCTTGTGAAACTGCTTGTGATTCAGAATTTTGCCCTATTTTCGAATAGAATTTATTCATTAACTCTGATTTATATTCATTACTTTTTATGCCAGTTGATAGATTCGATTTTTCAGCGTCAACCTGGTAAGGCAATAACCCTTGAGCCGCTGTATTTTGATCAATTTCCAAACCACTACCGCTTCCTATAGCTCCGCTTGTTCCTGTACCTCCCTGCTGAAGAGAGGTACCAAAATCATAAACATCAAAAGCTTTTTGGGCCATTTCAACTTCTTGTTCAGAGAGAGATGCCATTCTGTCGTTATAAGCCTTATCATAAGTTGAACCGCTACTACTTCCACCCATTTGTCACCTCCCTATCAATATATGTTATGAAACAATTTTTACTTTTTTGTTTTTTATTATTCCAATATCCAAATGGTATTTCTCCTACGAATGAACACCCGACTTTTTTTAAAAAAGATATGGCGCTTTTGTTTGTAGAAGGAACCCTCCCAATTAAAACATCAAAAAAATATTCATCGTCTTCATTTTCGTATTTATAATTTAATATTTCATTTAATGAAAATCTTGCAGCCTCAATTGTTTTTTTCCCCCAAATTTTTAAAAAACAACAAAAATGAATCCTTGCAGTTCGGCCTTCAAATCTGTCCAAATAAATAATAGCAATAGGGCAACTCTCATCAAGGAGAATATGGAGCTGGCAACTTTTTGATTTCATATATCCTAAAAAACTTTCTCTGTTCTGGATATTTCCGTCATAAAAAACTGTGGTAGTTACACCATCGGACTCCATAATATCATAAAGGCTCATGATTTCAGAGTCTCTAAAATTTCTTTGTCCATCTATTTTTGTGTATGGTATCAGCTTCATCATGTTATTTTTTTCCAAACTACTGTTACATCTGGTGCTACTACCGGCGAAGGATTATTTAAAATTAAAGACGTTCCGGCAGTATTTAAAGAAACAAATGTCGGAAAAGTTATGTCAGTCCCAACGGCAAGTGACCAATCACAATAAGCATATCCGGCGGGAGCATTTATGGTTGTATTTTGAGAAACAGCCAAGGTGTATGGTGTCGTAGCATATATTATAACTCTTGATACGGCTATGGCAGCATCAACTTCTGTGGTAGAATATACTCCCAAATTTGTTCTTGCCGTTCCAGCATCTTCAGTACCACCACCTCCAAGCTCACTAAATAAACTTGCCTTAATAAAATATTTAGCTTCTGCTGCAGTATCCGTGAGAATCTCATTTGTTGATATCATCGAAGCTATAGATCCTACGCCCGTACCACCGGATGTTGTTGGGAGAAGAGTTGATAATAAATGAAATTTATCACCAGTCTTAGTAACACCACTGACATCTAACCCTGTAGCAACATCTGCTGTACCTGCTGTGGCAGCTTTTCCTGTAGTGCTTCCAGTACAACTTACGCCTGTAGTAGTGGCAAGATTCGCCTTACTAACAAGAATATCATATTGATGAGTAGTTGGTGTTGCTGTTGCTACTTCAAGAAGTTCTGCCCAAGCTGTGCCCGTCCATTTTTTGAATTGCCTGTCCGTTGTATCAAATTGTATTGAATCAGTTGGAATGTTCGATGCTGACGATGGATCTTTGAACATTGTCGCAAGAAGATCAATATTATCTCTTAAATACGTCAAAATGTCTAAGTAAGTTGTTGTATTTATCGGTTTACTAAAATCTTCAGCCATTTTTCAATTTTCTCCTATTTAACCTAATATCCGGTTGCTGTCCATGATATATCTCCAACTATTTTTGTTCCACCAGCATTATATAAAGTGACTGTAAAACTTGTTGGGTTTGCCGTATTTGTAAACGCAACAACCATAAGATCGTCATAAGCACCATTTACCCTTTGAACAATTAATGAATCAACATCAAAAAATGACTTATTAAAGCTTACTGTAACACCACTTGCTGCAACTGTCACGGATGCGCTTCCAGAATCGTTAATAGTGCTTAAATTAAGTTGTAGCGTATGAGTTTTATATATACCAAAGGTAGTACCATCTGAAGTTAATTCAAACTTATCTCTTACATATCTAAAACTTGTTTCAAAAATATTTGAGGCTGTTGTATCTGTATAGGTGTCACCTACCAATAATTTTGCGGCAAGCTTAGTTACAACAGCCGGGCCACCATTATATTTTGTCTCATCATATGTAGATGTTATTGTTGATGCGTCAAGGTCTGTCCCGTAGTCGTGTTCTTCATAATATGAGGCCGTTAATGGTACAGGTTCCGGGAAATAAGTAGAACCATCGTCTATTAAATCTTGTATATCTCCAAATTCTGGTGTCCCTGCTGACCCGGTACCTATAAAATGATCTGCCCATGTATCTGTTGAATTTGCAGGGGCAATTGCTGAACCGTCAGGCTCTATATGATAATTAACACCTGTTCCACCACTAAAATCTTTTTCCCATCGTTCGAATAAGACAAAGCCAGGGGGTTGACTCATATAAGCTGAAATACTCACACCAGAACCTATATTCCCGGCAGAATCTACTGCAGACACCCAATATTTATATGTACCAGCAACAGATTCTATAATAGTGGTGAATGTTGATGAAGACCTACCCACCTCTACAGAAGTTGAAAAAATATCTCCTTTGCTTATTGAATATTCCACTACTGATAATGTTGTCTGAGTTGGTTTAACCCATGTCAATAAAATAGTGTTATCTATCACTTGGGCTGTAAGCCCTGTAGGTAATCCTGGGACTAAAACATTATATGAATTTGTTGTTTCAGACGATAGCTGACCTAATTTATTTTTTGTTATAACACCAAATAAATATGTTCCAGAACTTAAAGTTGTTTCATATGTATAGCTTCCAGACGGATGATTTTCTATAACATTAGCACCATCAAGTGAAATATTATAACCTATGACAGCAACACTTGTTGATAATGTCCAACTAATTCTAAACCCGGAATATAATATAGCAATAGCAAGGTTTTTTGGTGTTTCTGGTACCACATGAGTTATAAGTTTTTCGGCATAGCCTATCGAAACATTATCGTCCGTAAAAAGAGTATATAGTCTAATCATCACCTCATAAGCTAAACCATCAGCTTCATTTTTAGCAAAAGTATAAGAATATGTGGGTACTATCCCAACTTCGTCAGTCCTGATAAGAGTTGAATTTACATAAATTTCTACTTTATAACCCGTAACTCCAAGAGCATCTACTTGATTCCAGTATAATTCAAGGTCTGTTCCTGTCCATGTTTCATTTTGTACTGCATCAGGAGCAGGAAAGGTGGAAGAAGAAACGAGAGCCGTCACCACTATAGATTGGTTCCCTGAAGTATCAACTGCGACAAGGCTGTAAATATAACTTGAAGATTGGACTATCCCTAAATCTTCATATGTTGTACCTGGTATTGAAACTATCCCTGTAAAAGTATTATCAAGAATACCATCTACTGTTTTTGTGATTTTAACATGGCTAACATCATCACTTGTTGAACCTGTCCATGAAATTTTTATATAAGTTTCAAACTTGGTAGCTGTCACTGAAGTTATTGGTTCTGGCCTGGTTTCATCTCCTGAAACTGTAGCAGCCGCTTGTTGAAGAGTTTTTGCATCCTCTACGACTTCTTCTAATCCTCTTTCAGTCGCTTCGAGCCTTTCTTTAATATTTTTAAAAGCTTGCTGAACTTGCATGGAGGGATCTGTTGGAATGTATAAAGCTTTCTTAATGCCCTTTATTTTTTTTTTAAGTACTTTTTTTATAGCGGCCTCTGGACAAGTGGTACTCGGCACCCATGTGTCTTCATCTTCGCCAAGGGGAACATCATCACAAGCATTAGTGAATGTTGG
>CAZRJS010000084.1:0-2497 GCA_964600565.1 Candidatus Woesearchaeota archaeon
AGAAGTTTTTTAATCGCCGTAATATATATCTTTAATACTTAAAATATTTGTTTTTAGCTATTTATTTCTAATTTCACTTTTTTATGACTTGGCATATATAAATCTTTTACACACTTTCTTCTGCTATTATTTCATTTAAATTTCTTCTCCTATTCTGATTATGTTTTTTTAAAACTTTTTGAAGATGCTCTTTTTTAAGAAATTGCAGTGGATGGTAAAACCATGCAGAACCTTTTAATGCATTTTCTTGCATAAAATCTATTCTTTTGCTTCTAACTAAACTATTATCATGTTCTGTTGTTGCCGCATCTTTAGGTATTAATATTCTATTTTGATTTGTACCGACAAATTTTTCTAGTTTATGATAAATATCAGGAATTTCAATTTTAGGATCTATAAAATAAGAAATATCATAGAGAGGTTTATCTAAAGCATAAAGTCCTTTTTCTCTCCAAGAAGTAGGTTCTTGATTGATTATTTCATGTATTCTTGAATCATTTGCGAGTAGAGTTGTTGGATAAATCCCTATTCCAATAGTTGTAGCGATAATATGGGGATTTAAACTCCAAGATTTTTCTATTGCTATCTTAATTGAATCTTCTGTTTCTCCAAATAAACCAAATAATAATTCATGCCCTACTGCAATATCATAATCATTACAAATTTCAGTAGTTCTTCTAATATCTTCAAAAGTAAATTCTTTATTAAATCCTTTAAGCATTTTTTCTTCAGTGTGGTCAGTACCAAACATTATACCATGAATTCCTGCTTCTTTCCAAAGCTTTGCATATTCTTCATCAAAAGGGGTTATTTGTGCATAACCCCAAAATCTAAGGTCTTTAGGATATTGTCTTTCAATTATTGCTTTTGCAACTTCCTTTGAAAATTGAAATGGGCGATTAATTTCGCTATCTGCGAAATGAACATCTTTAATTCCTAATTCAATAAGTTGATCAAGTTCCTGCAAAATATTTTCAATACTATTATAAAATATGTTTCCTTTAGCATGAGTTTCAGGACAATAGATACAAGGTTGTATAATTTTATCACAACCATTACTCATTCTAAAGCCTACAGTTTCTCCATTTTCATAATACCATTTATTATCAACAAAAGATCTATCTAATGGTACAGAGAGCTGACCTGTTCTTCCTTTTTTATAATCCAACTGACCTTTTTGAACAACAAAAGGCAAATTTATTTGATCTAAATCCATCTGCTTAATTAAATCAGGAACAATCATTTCTCCTGCGCCGATAACTCCATATTTTAAATCAAGTTGTTCCATCATAGATTTATAAAAAAAGGAAAATCCAACACCTCCACCTATAATTCTATCAGTTGGCACATATTGTCTAATGACATCTGTAATCCTTTTATGGCTAGGAACAAAAGAACCTCCTTCAGGTAATGCATCTAAAGATTGAAAATAAACATCACTATTATTTCTATAACTAATTAAAACTGCATGAGGATTATTCTCAGTAAAATATTCATCTACTGTTTGTTTCCAATTATATCCCGAAGGGGTCAAATCTAATACTTCAGGTTCATAACCTGCTTGTTTAAGTGAAGTGGCCAAAATATCTAAAGCATAAGGAGCTACTGCCGTACGCTGAATTAAATTTGGATTAACTAGAGTTATTTTAACCATGATTAAATAGTCATAAGATACCGTATAAAAAGGTATTTCGTCAGTTTTTGACGAAATATTTAAATATAAAGAATCATTATTTAATTTTATGAGAGAAGAACTACTTAAATATGGATTATCTGAAAAAGAAATTGAAACATATCTAGCATGTCTTAAAGTAGGAAGTACAACAAGCAATAGATTGTCAGAATTAACAAATATTAGACGTTCAACAGTCTATGAAGTTATTGAAACTTTGAAGAAAAAAGGATTAATCACAACTTATACTAAAAATAAAAAATTCTATTTTACAGCATCCGAACCTGAAAGCCTTATTCAAAGATTAAAGGAAAAAGAAGACTTGGTAAATAGAATTTTGCCTGATTTAAAAAAATTATTTAAAACATTACCTGAAAAACCACACGTGAACTTATTTGAAGGAAAAACAGCAATAAGAGATGCCGTTGAAGAGATGCTTAAATATAAAGAAATACTAATTTATGGGGCAACTCAAATGGGAGATAAAGTATTCGGAGCATACACATCAAATTTTGCAAAAAAAAGAGTAGCAAATCAAATATTCATGAAAGCAATAGTTGAACCAGATGTGCCTAAACACATGTTAGAAAAAAAGGTTCAAAAATTTACAAAGATTAAAACTCTAGATATTTTTTCAAACCATAATAGTGCATATTTTATTTATGGAAATAAAATTATAATTATTACACTTGGAGAAGAATTAATAGCAATTAAAATTAATAGCCCCCTTCTAGTAGAAAGCCAAAAACAAATATTTAACTTCTTATGGTCAATTGCAGATGAACTGCAATGACCTCTTGTAGACGATAAAAAATTGAATATAAC
>CAZRJS010000084.1:2597-4414 GCA_964600565.1 Candidatus Woesearchaeota archaeon
GAATCTATTTGGAGCAGGGGCTGTTGATACAAGAGGAATATCTACAGAACAATCTAGTAACTATTTCCCTCCGCCAAGTGTAAAAATTCTTAAATGTTATAAAGATACAAATGGAGAATGGGTACCAAAATCTAAAATCACTAATCCAAAATCTTTAGAAGGTAGATCTAATTCTAAATAGGGATTTCGTGTGCACTAATTAGGTGGGACACAAAAGAATTTTCAATTTCCCTTTTTTCTTTGAAAAAAGGCGTTAGCCTGAACATTTGGGATTAAAGAAGTTCCGACAATATACTATGTTAGCTGGAGGAAATTTGGGAGAACAAGTACAACGGAGTGAAACAGAAGAGAGTTCAAAAAATATTTTTCATTTCAATTATCAGATGGGCTTTCATCATTAATTATAAATTTTATTTTTTCAGTTTTAAAAAATGAAAGAGGTGTTAGAGATGAATTTCATTTTTTTAAAGTTTTTATTTGTGATTTGTTTAGTTGTGAAGCCAATATGATTCCAATCGTAACAAGTATAAATAAAACAAAGAAAGCAGGCTTTATTGAGTTAGTAATTATTAAAACTAATAAAATTAATGCAGGGGATATAATTGATGCAGATTTTTGAGCCACAGCATAGAAACCCAAACCTTCACCTGATTTATTAACAGCAACTCTTGTGGCAAAATGTGCTCTCAGAATTGCTTGTGTAGAACCTATTACAAATGAAACCAATATTAATATAGGAATTATATCTTTTGTTTCTTTAGCAAAAAATAATAATAACAAAGAAAATGCCCAAATTATTAATGATATTTTAATTGTTTTGATTCGACCTATCCTGTTTGCAATTTTGCCCATAAATATAGTTGCAGGAAAGGCTAATATTTGTACACCTAATAGCATAATACCAACAGTTTTTATCCCAATATTCAATTCTTGTTGTAAATAAAGAGGGATAAAATAAACAGCAGTAGCCACACAATCTGCTATTATCCAATAAATAAACAAATGTGTCCAAGGCACTGGGTTTTTAGGGTGCATAATTTCTTTAAAACGTCTATCTATTCCGGAGTTAATCTTATTTTTTTGCTCTGCTCTTTTGAAACTAATTATTGCAGGTAAAGATAATAAAAGAAATAACAATGCGAAAATTGTTAGCATTAAACTGTTGGAAGTACCCATTCCTTGCATTAGAAAATAAATAACAACAAAAAAAGCTCCCCCTAAATATCCAAAACCCCAAGCAAAGGTGGATAGCATAGTAGTTGCTTTTTGATTTTGTTCAATATTTCTGAGAAAAGAATCATACAGACTTTGTGAAAATTCAAAAAATGTATTGAAAATCAAAAATCCAATAACTAAAATCCATACGTTTAAACTATTGACCACAATGGCTGCCAATAATCCTGCCACTATTATTGTCAAAGAAAAAATCCGCCATTTTCCCACTTTATCTGCAAATTTTCCCAAGAAAGGGGCACCTAGAACTGCGAGTATTGATGAGATCATTACTATCCACGCCCATATTTGATTTGAATCAAATGAAGAAGAGACTAAAGCGCTTGTTAAAATGATTGGAAACAAAAAAGATTGGAACATTACTAAAAAACCTGAATTACTAAAATCATAAGAAGCAAAAGCAAAGTATTTTTTATTAAATAGTTTCATATATCAAGTATAACAACTACAATTTATAAATAAATCTTTTTGGAACGAAGTGGACGAAACACATTATTATCTCCTAATTAAATAAGAAAAAATCAAATTTATTCCTATTTGAAAGCCTATCTTAATTTCACATTAAGAAAATATTTTTTGAATTG
>CAZRJS010000085.1:0-3086 GCA_964600565.1 Candidatus Woesearchaeota archaeon
AACTTGCGCGGAGGCCTTACGAACAGCCCCGCGCATTTTGTCAGTCGCTTTTCGAATCTTAGCAAGTGGAGCAGAATACCTATCTAATATTTTATAATCATATTGTATACTATTAGCCATTACCGCCCTCTTGCTTTATTTTGTTTGTTTATTTTTTCGTTGTGGCTATTAACCACCTTGCTTACAACTAAATATTCCCATACATTCATTTTGAGTGCTTCTGTATATGATATGGCCCCATCCGAGCCGAGCGCAAGTCTTGTTGCACACTCAATTACAGACCTTGCAGAACGGAAGGCATACAGAAAAAACTTGCGTAAGTTATAGCGAGTCTTTCAATGTCCTCAATGCTCATATCTTCAAAATGGGATTCTTTAATTTGTATTTCACCATCGCATAAAACAATTGGTGAGACATTTTTCCTGATTGCCATTTCAATAAATAATTCGACAAACTCGCCTAAATCAATTGACTGAGAAGAAACGAGCGCAATACTTATTCCGGCCCGTAAGTCTTCAGCTTCTTTCAAAAGTTCTTCTGGTGTTTTATCGTCAAGGGCTTTTGATGGTTCGGTTTGTTGGGGTTCTGCTCCCTGCATTTTTGATGCTTCCATCATTGCACCCATAACCATTTGTTTAAGTCTGGAAGCTCTTTTAAGATGCTTGCGTGTTGGTTCTCTGAGTTCAAGGGCAACAACCTCACGGCTACTGCCCTCACCCTCAAATTTTACCATTATAGGTTTTTTTAATATAAAGTTATCAACGCCGTTTTCGATGTCCATTTTTTACCTCTGCTTTGCTAAAAAAATTATTGGATTGTCATACGATCGCCTTGAAATTCAAGCTCAACGGTTCCGTCTGCTGATGCTTCCCTGTCAACCTTATTCACGAGAGACATATTCGGGAAAATTCTAACAACTGGAATTAATCTACCCCCTGATTCAGTGGCTTTAATTTCGTTGATCCCTACGTTATTTTTCCATAGCCTTATTTGTGCGTCCAAATCATCCACAAGGAAAACAGAAAACTTGCACATTGAAATCTGTGTTTCTGCGTTTTCTGCATGAACCGATGAAGAATTGCCAGCACCAGCGCTTGACGCTGAAACCGTTACTTCGCCCTCACCTCCATCATATACAAACGAATTTGGGACGATCGAAACAAGTTCATCGTTGATCCTTACCGCTGGTGCGCTTATTTTTCTTGACATATTACCCCCTATTCGATGCTAAATGATAGCGAAAGAACATAATTGATAGTACCCAACTGCGTGATAATTGGCAGAGGGCTTGTGATAGTTACCGTTCGTGTTGACTTTGTTATTGTTACAGTCGTGTTTGTCGCAAAATAACGTTCGGCCGTGTCGCCTGATTCGAGCAATACCTGATTTGCAAGCGTTCTGTAAATACTTCCTAACTCAGCACGAATTGTTTCTTCATTTGCAACTGAATAGCCTGGTCGTGCCTGACCTTCTGCAAGTCTTGATTGTGAGAATGTTGCTTTCAAAGTATTGTAGAAAATTTCCCGACAAACTGAACCAGTACGAACATAAGCCAAATATCTAAATGAATCATTGACGTTCCCGGCTGAGTCGGTCGTTCTTGTCGTAACAGCTTCACCCATGATCATTGTATTTTGCGCTCTGTTCACGCCGAAAGTAGAAAAACCAGCCGTTGCAAGCGCTGTTTGCTCCGTATCGCTGAAAAGATTTTCAGAAGTCGTCACAGGTGTTCCGGCTAATGGCGTATTAAATAGCGGTAATGATGCTAAGTGTGGCCCGCCTATCGCGTCAAGCGGTGCATTAACCGCCGTAATATTAGAAGATATTGGAGCGTTGAGGGTGAGCCTTTTTGACTCAACACCAACAAAGTAAGCCATTGTAAAATCAGCACACTGAACAATCGCGCTCCCTTTTATACCTGCAAGAGAAACTTTATTGTTCCCGGCAACTACAAGGCTCTGAGAGTTGCGAGTAGAAACAAGCGTTAAATCGTTCGTATATGTATCAGATGACCCCATAAACGCCACGCCGTCAATTATATCATTGTCAGCGTTAAATCTTGCATCAAGTATATCTGTTACAATTGATGTTGATGTTGCCCAATTTTCAGGCCACAAAATTGAAGTATACCTTCGCCCTGTGATTGCATCAAGGATGCTTGTTAATGTTGGGTCAGTTGCCCCACTTGCCATTCCTGTTATTGCATAAGTCAAGCCAGCTACAGAACCATCCATTTTAATTGAGTAAAAATTCCCAATTGTTCCAAGATCTGAGGCTGTGAAAGTCGTTGTCACAGTTGCGTTACCAGTGGAAAATGGAGGATAATTTTCAAGCGCTGCAAAAGCTGTATGAATTGCGAGTGCAACTATTGCGTCAGTATCACCAGATGTCACAGCAACAGTTACTTCGAAATCTTTTTCATCACCACATGCTACTGTATATGACCCGTCTGCTGTAGCGGTTCCACTCATTACGATTGTCCCATTTGCGGCAACCTCACCACCTGCTACGCTTGCGGCAATGCCAATTACAGAAAGTGGGGTATACCCGCCGTTTCCTTCTTGCCAATTTATAATGGTATTGTAAAGATGATCATCCCCGAAAAGCACTCTAAGCTCTGCGGCTGACTTTCCTTGCATTTCGGTATTTAAGGCTAAAGTTGTTGCAGTCCCGCCCGTTCCAAGTTGCCCGACAATCAAATCATTTCTATCAGCGTAAGCCGTTACAATGGCATCCGGTAGAAGTTGAATTATTGTTTTTGGGTATGAAGTTACACCAGCCATTAACTTACCTCCTTAACGTTCTTTTTTGTTGCTTTCACAGTTAGTTTTTCAACCTGTTTTTTTTCTATGCACTTATCAACAACCGAATCTTTCAGCCGCCTACGCCAATCAAAATCCTTTGGTGTGCCTTCTTCATCACAGTCGATCACAAAATCAGCGCCGGGTTTTACACCGTGTATTTCAACACCGCTTTTGTTTGTGTATGTTTCCTTTGCCATTTTGTTCTCCATTCTGTTATTTAACATTCTATGGTTCCAAACTTATTGCTATTGTTAATTTTTCTTCATTATCTGCTGTTGGTAG
>CAZRJS010000085.1:3186-4367 GCA_964600565.1 Candidatus Woesearchaeota archaeon
CCATATGCAAGTTCTTGAGCCGTTACGCCTGAAACACTATTTGCAGTCCTGAAAAATACAACCACTGAGAAATTATTCAAGACTCTTAATCTCATTTCATTTTGATACGTAAAACTTGCGACTGAATCATTCAAAGTATGCCGGTCTTTTGACACATCTACATCAAGCATTATTACGAACGCCCATAAGTCATCATTCGCAGCTACTTTTGTGTATATTTCTTCTGCTCTTGCGATAGTATCAACCGCCGCGATCCTTGCCCCGACTGTTGCAGAAAGATTAATTATATCACCGTCCGGTAATGCTGGAACATCTGTTGATAATTCAATCGTGAAAGTTGTTGATGTTGGAACCGTAGCTATTGACTGAGTACCAAATATTGATAGTGGCCTTTCTTCGTATCCGGTGGCCGTTGTGAAAGTCGGAATACCTGTGGCACCTGTCGGAAAATTGACAATAATACTTTGGTCCGTCGGTACTTCTGTAATCGAAAGCGTGGTATTCCATTCTGATTCATTAAAACCAGAACACGTTAAAGATTCAGTTCCGATTGTATCATTCGGCTCTGTGAAATCATGAACGCTTGCAAATTCAATTAATAACGTTGTGTCTGCAACATCTAATGTGACGCTTGATATATTATTGGGAGTCTGCCCGCCGATAAGCATAATCGGATCAGCTATAGAAAAACCGTGAACCGTTGGTGTTACACATGATATTGTTCTTCCATCGCTTATAGTGGCTGACGATATAACAAGACTATCAGAAAATTTATCTGAAATCCTTGGTAAATATTCAGCTAAGTGGTTCACTATGTCAGATGGTTTTATCATACATTTCCTGCTTTAACGAGTGCCATATAAGTATCACCCATTTTATTGTTTATTGCTGCTATCAAGTGTGGTCTTTTTATTATTCCTGCATGTCTGGATGATTTGCGTGTTCCTTTTTCCTGGTATAAGGCATGGTCAACGCTCTCACCTAAATAAGCCTCTTCCCAATTCCTGACACCGTAATTAGTACTCCGATATAATCGGCCTGTTCTTGTTGCTGGTGGTTCTCCTGGTGCCGATGCTGTATGGACTCCACCTCTAAATGGATATTTACGGCCTGTTTTTTTAGTGTTTCGAATCAATCGTTTTACCTCTTTCATCACGTCCGGTAAAATATCTTTTAAAGCT
>CAZRJS010000086.1:0-2202 GCA_964600565.1 Candidatus Woesearchaeota archaeon
ATGTTATATTCAATAATTTTTTGGGCTAAAATAGAAAGGCGAAATAATTAAGAGCTTATTTATTTTTTGTAAAATAAAACTTATTTTTTAGAGTTTGAAAATTTTCTTTAATAAAATCACGAGTATCTCTAATTCTAGCATAAGTTCTTAAGATTGAACCTCCTCCAAAATCCATAATCATGTCATACTGAATTTCTTTTTTTCTTCTAATTTCAGGATTTTCAGCAAGTATGTCTTCTGGACCAATTTGTAAATATTCTATTAAATTCATATCTTATAGTAATCGTATACAATTTAAATATTTAACTATCTCGCCTAGATAATTATTATTTATAGCTCACTTTGTTAGCTTTAATGAACACCCAAAAAAATACTTCGATTTTTTGTCTTTGGAATGTTGCACTAAAATCTTGTTTAATAAATATATCCCTTTTTATTCTTTTTTGAATGAATTATTTTCAGAAGTTGCACCAGGTATATTCTCCCAGTTGTTATCTGTTCTAACATTTTTATTCGATCTCCATATTTCTTCAAATAAATATGGTCTATAGTTATTTTCTCTTGCTAAATATATCAAGGCATTCAAATCTTTTGGGAAGCATTTTCCTCCAAAACCAAAATCCCCATCAGGACCAGGAACATCAAGATTTTTTCCCATTCTTGAATCTAAGCAAATAGCATTTTTAACTTCATCATAGTTAACATTGGTTTTTTTACATATTTGGTAAATTTCATTAGCAAGGGCTATTTGACCTGTTAACATTACATTTGAAGCATATTTTATCATTTCAGAAGTTTTAGGTGTTGTGTTTATATATTTAGTTTTATCATTAGAAAAAATTTGTTTGTAAACTTCTGCTACTTTTTTATAAGTTTTTTTATCATATGAACCAATAATTACCCTTTCTGTTCCAATCATATCTTCTACTGCATTTTTTTCTCGTAAAAATTCAGGATTATACGTAAAATCAAAATTAGGAAATTTTTCTTTGAGATTATCAGTTGTTCCGGGAACAATTGTAGAACGAATTGTAACAATTGGTCTTGCCCATTTATCAGTTAAATCATCAAGTGTTTTTATAGAGGTATGGATAGTAGATAAATCAATTTCCCCACTTGGTTTCATAGGGGTAGGAACACAAATAAATACAACTTCTGCATTTTTTAGAACTTCTGGATTTTTATAGTCTTTTTTATAAGGATCATAACCCATAACCTCATGTTTTGTTTCAAATATTTTAGAAGTTGTTCCTCCTACAAAACCCAGGCCAATCATTCCGATTTTCATTAAAAGAGTAAAGTTTTAACTTTAAATATTTTTTCCTTTTATCTTCATAATCTTTTTATAATATAGACCCCATTATAAATCATGTTTAAAAAATATTTAATTATAGCAAGTAAAAAAGATTTAGCCGGAATAGGTATTACAACAGCTTTATCTCAGTTTAGAGAAAATCCCTTAATTTCTTCTATGAATGAAAAACCTGGTTTTGACTTTTATTTAGTTGATAATGAAATTATTTATACAGAAAATTTAAATTTAGAAAAAATAAATCAATATGATTTTGTAATTTTTGCTTCAAAGCATTCTTCTTCAAAATCAGGAAAAAAGCAGAAAACTTTATCTGTGCATTCTCCAGGAAATTTTAAAGAAGCATTATTAGGGGGTGAATCAGAAAAAATTTGCATTTCATCAGCTTTATTTCAGAAAAAGTTATTTGAAAATTTAAATAAAATTTCTAAGAATTATAATATGCAGGAAAAATATCAGGTAACTTTAGAATGCACTCATCATGGCCCTTTAATTAATAAGCCCTGCGTTTTTATAGAAATAGGTCCCACTGAAACAGAGTGGAAAGATAGAAAAGCAGCTTTTGTTATAGCAAAAACAATTTCAAGCACAATTGAAGATTTTAAAGAAAATCCTTATCATGAAATAGTAATTGGAATAGGGGGGCCGCATTATTGTCCAAATTTCAATAAAATACAATTTAAATCAAATTATGCAATCTCACATATAATTTCAGGATATAATTTACCTTTAACAGAACAGATGATTTTAGAAGCAATACAAAAAACTAGAGAAGAAGTAGATTTAGTTATTCTTGACTGGAAAGGAATTGCTAATAGTCAAGAGCGTGAGAGAATTATAAAAATTTTGGATAAAAATTATTTAAGGTATAAAAAAACAAAAGAGATAAA
>CAZRJS010000086.1:2302-4253 GCA_964600565.1 Candidatus Woesearchaeota archaeon
TAACTTTTCTGTTAGTTCTATTAACTTTGTAAATTATTCAGCAAAAAGAAAAATAAAGCAAAATCTTTGAAAAATTCCATTTTACTAGAACCTTTCTTTTTCACTTACAGTATTTTAAAAAAAAAAGAAAAAGAAAAAAAGAAAAAAAATTAAATTTAAATTTGATTTTCTAAAGGAGCGTTTCCTTTATATTGCGCATCACCCCAGGCAACTATTCCCAAGAATACAAAATAAACAATATTCAAAAGAGGAATTATGCAAATTATTGCCCACCAACCAGGTTTATCAAATTTCTCAAACATCTTCCATGTCCAGATTATCATAAACACCGCAAATGCCAAAGAAAAAAACATTCCTAAAACGGGAATAATAAACCCTATTAATAGTAAAATAGGCCACCAGTGCATCTCAGCTATTTTAGAAGATATTAAAGCAGGACCTACTATAGGAAGCCATGCTATCCCTGGAGAAGAATATTGCGCTTTTTTAGCTATGTTCATATATACCAAAGACATATAGACATATATAGCAATTCCAAAAATCATAAACATTACAAGAAATCCAATAGCCATAGCAAGAAGACCTGCTAAAGCTCCTTCTGGTAATTCCATTGATACCTCGGGCATTGCTTCTAAAAATAATCCAATTAAACTCATTTCAATCACCTCCTTTCACTAATTTTTATAATCTAGTTAACATATTAAGTATTTTAAATTTAACTGAAAATCCTTTTGTAGTTTTTTTCAATTTCTTTTTCAACTTTTTCAATTTTTAAATTTTTTATTTCAGCAATTTTTTTATAACTTTCAATAACATTTACAGGGGTATTATTCATTTCTTTGTCAGGATGTAAAAATGGACTATCTGTTTCACAGAGTAAATTTTCTATTGGAGCTATTTCAATAATTTTTTGAAATTGTTCTGAGTGTTTTACATTTGAAGGGATACTTAACATCCAGTTGTTTTCAATAATTTTTTCAACTAATTTTATTTTTCCGCAAAAGCAATGCATAACAACTTTTTTTATATTCTCAGCTTTTAAAATTTCTATAACTTGCTTTTCAGCTTTTCTTGAATGGACAATTACAGGTTTATTAAGTTCTTTAGCAAGTTTTAACATTTTCCTAAAATTTTTTTCTTGTTTATCTAAACTTTCAAGTTCCTTTAAATCAAGACCAATTTCACCAATGGCTATAATTTCATTTTTTTTAATAAATTCAATTTCTTCTTGAATTTGGTCTTTACTTAATTTGACTGAATCTGTGGGATACAAACCTAAGCTTGCTTTAATTTCAGGAGAATTATTAGAAATTTCAATTATTCTTTTGTTTGATTTTGGATTAACACCATTAACAACAATTATCTTCACATTTGATTTTTTAGAATTTTCAATTATTTTTTTGATTTCTTTATTATTATAAAAATCTAAATGACAATGAACATCTATGAAAACCATTTGATATGTATATTAATTATTATATAAATTTATTTTTCTATAAAAAACGCCACGGGCAGGATTCGAACCTACGCGCCCGAAGGGCACAGATTAGCAATCTGCCGCGTTAACCGCTCCGCCACCGTGGCTTATTATCACAAGGAATTATCAAGTTTTAAAGATTTTGATACAGAATTTCTATTAATGTTTCTTGTTAAGTAAAAACATTTTACACTATGGATAATAAAATAATAAAGATTTATAAAGCAATCTCTAATTTTTTTTATATGAGAAGAAGGGAATTTATTAAAACAAGTGGAATAGCGTTTGCAGGATTATTTAGTTTCCCAAAAAATTTGTTTGCTAAAAATGGAAAATTATGTGTTGTTTTAGATGATGCAGGTGGTTCAAGATCAACAATATCTTCATTAGAAAAATTAGCAGAGAAGGACATGCCTGTAACAGTGGCAGTATTGCCTAATTCAAATTATGAAAAAGAAGCATTAAAAATTTTAG
>CAZRJS010000087.1:0-4201 GCA_964600565.1 Candidatus Woesearchaeota archaeon
ATGATTATGATCGAACTAATTACATTTCTTCTACTGTTCCCGATAATTTAAAGATTGGGCATTTTAATATTATTGGAAAGAATGTCCAAATTGGTGATAATGTCCGGATTGATAATTATGTAGTGATTGACGATAATGTAGTTATCGGGGACAATGTATGGATCGGGAATTGGACGCATCTTCGTCCTGGGGTTCAGATAGGGGATAATTCTGAGATTAGAGATTGGTGCTATATAGCATTAAATGTAAAAATTGGTAAGAATACAAAAATATGTCAAAAAGCAAGTATCGGGCAGTTTATTCAAATTGGTAATAATTGTTTTATTGCTCCAGGTTTTTCTTCTGCTAATACGAAGCACATTCAGCATAAACGGACGATTTTAGATTATGCTATAGAAATACCCATTATTGAAGATAACGTTCGAATAGGAACGAATGTGACAGTTCTTCCAGGGGTAATAATTAGGATGGAATCTAATATTGGAGCAGGGGCAGTTGTAACGAAAAGTACAGAATCATATGGGGTGTATGTTGGCAATCCTGCAAGAAAGATCAAAGAAGTACCAATAGGGGATCGGGTATGCTTATAGGAGATTATAGTATTATAGATTGGAGTGCTCTTAAATGCGGCGGTGGTGTGTCTGTTGGTGATTATTGTAAGATCGAAAAAGATTGCTCTATCGGCAATAATGTAATTATCATGGATTATGTCAAGTTAATGCCTGGAACAACAATTGGGAATAACTGTCAGCTTGATGATTATGTCAATACTTCTGGGTATTGTATTATTGGGAATAATGTTCGAATAAAACGATGCACTATGATTGGGCAGGCGTGTAAGATTGAAGATGATGTGCAGATAATGAGCCATGTGACTACTTGTCGATTGAAAGATGCAAATAAAGAGAAGGAAGATTGGGTGATAATCAAGAAAGGCGTTATCATTGGGAGCCATGCTTGTATTTTAGCAGGAGTGACCATTGGTGAAGGTGCTATTATCGGGGCAGGTGCAGTTGTTACAAAAGATTGTGAACCGGGAAAAACGTATATTGGGAATCCGGCAAAGGAATTGATCAAGTGAAAATAATTAAAATATGTACAATTATAGGTGCGCGTCCGCAGTATATTAAAGCTGCAATGTTGACGAAGGCTATTGTGAAATATAATGCTCAAAAAACAGGTGTACAGATTGAACAATTATTAATTCATACCGGACAGCATTATGATAGGGATATGTGTCTGTCTTTTTTTGAGCAATTTCAAGTTCCAGTTCCAGATATTGATTTGGGAATTTCAGGTGGGACGAATGCAGAGCAGATTTTTAAAATGACAGATGCATTATTAGAATTTGCAGGGACAATTGAACAAATGGATTATGTATTGGTATTTGGGGATACTAATTCAACTGCTGCCGGTGTCTTAGCTGCTGGGGAATTAAACAAACCATTGATCCATGTTGAGGCTGGATTACGGTGTTTTAAAGAAATTCCAGAAGAAATTAATCGTAAAATGGCTGATCGTGCAGCCAATTTATTATTTTCTTATTCCGCACCAGCTATTTCTAATTTAGAAAATGAAGGCATTTCTGGTGATATATATAATGTAGGAGATATTACGTATGATGCTTTTTTAGAAAATAAAACATTAGTCAGTCGTAAAGATGCTGTATCTTATTATTTAGCAACAGTACATCGGGCAGAAAATGTAAATGATACAGATAATTTATTGCGTATATTTCGAGCATTAAATAAATTAAAATTTCCTGTAATAGTTCCTGTGCACCCAAATACGAAACAAAAATTAAAACTTACTGGGGAAGATTTTTCAAATATTAAATTTATTTCTCCGGTATCATATCTTGGAATGTTGTATTTAGAAAGAGGTGCTACAAAGATTATTACTGATTCTGGTGGTATCCAAAAAGAAGCAGCATGGTGGGGTGTGCCTTGCATTACTTTACGTAATGAAACAGAGGAAGTGGACACAGTATTGGAAGGTTGGAATACATTAGTTGGGGCGGATCCAAGTAGAATTCAAGATGCTGTATCTGCAAATAAAGAAATATATGTAGATGAACAGATTTCAGCAATTAGACGAATATATGGTGAAGGCAATACGGCTACTAAAATAATTGAAAGGATTGTATTATGCGATTTGCATTAACTGGGGCGGCAGGGTATGTTGCACCGAAACATATGCAGGCAATAAAAGAATGTGGGGGTGAATTAGTAGCGATACTTGATCCGCATGATAGTGTTGGCGTTATTGATAGTTATTTTCCAAATGCAGAGTTTTTTACAGATGCAGAACGTTTAGATCGCCATTTATACCGTTTAAAACAAAAAGGCATACCTATAGACTATTTGTCTATTTGCTCCCCAAATTATTTACATGATGCGCATTGTCGTATGGGTTTACGAAATAATGCACATGTGATTTGTGAAAAGCCGTTAGGCATGACTCCTGACAATATACAGATGCTTCAAGAAATGGAAAAGGAAACTGGAAAAAATATCTATACTATTTTGCAGTTGCGTTTGCACCCCAGTATTATTGCGTTAAAACAAAAAATAGATGTTGCTCCTGTAGGAACAAAATATTTAGTAGATTTAACATATATTACATCTCGGGGAAATTGGTATTTGCGCTCATGGAAAGGGGTATATGGGAAGTCTGGTGGGATAGCTTTAAATATAGGCATTCATTTTTTTGATATGTTGCTTTGGATTTTTGGGCCTGTTGAGTATTCAAAATTGTTTTGGAAATATGATGATTATATGTGCGGAAAACTTAATTTAGAAAAAGCTGAAGTCATGTGGGAATTGAGCACGGATGGAAATCGGTTGCCTGATGAGATAAAAAAATTAGATCAGAGGGCGTATCGGTCTATACAGATTAATGAAAAAGAAGTTGAATTTACATCTGGATTTACTGATTTACATAAACAAAGTTATCAACACATAATAGATGGACAGGGATTTCGAGCAGTAGAAGCGCAACCGAGTATTGAATTGGTATATAATATGATGCAGAAGACGGAGAATAATTAATGAAAATCCGGCGACCAATGACGATTGTGATGGCATATTATGAAAATGCTGAGATGCTTAATCGTCATTTATTAGAATGGGTGCAATACCCTGCTCGATTTAAAAAGAATCTTCGAGCTATAATTGTTGATGATGGTTCTCCAAAGAATCCGGCAAGTCAATTAATGCAACAAATGATAGAGGTCGGCTTTCTTGTTAATTTATTTCGGATTAAAGAAGATATCCCTTGGAATCAGAATGGTGCGCGTAATCTTGCAATGACACACGCTAATGGGTGGTGTCTTTTGACCGATATGGATCATTTATTATCAGTCGATCAATTGCCTGCTCTTTTTAGTATGCGTTTAAAAAAAGCAAAACATTATATGCCATTGCGCAGAAAAGCAATTACGTTAGAGCAGTATAAACGGCATCCGAATACTTATGTTCTGCATAGAGATGCATATTGGGATATAGGTGGGTTCGATGAATCGTATGCAGGATATTATGGTACTGATTCTACATTTCGAAAACGATTAAAGCAGAATAGTAAATTAGTAAAAACAGATGTATTTGTGATGACATTATTTGGTAGAGAGGTAATTGCAGATGCAAGTACAACGGTGTATGGAAGAAAAGGTACAAAATATCATGTTTCAAAAAATCAGGAATTAAATGAAAGAAAAAAAAGAACACCTGATCCGATACAGCCTTTAAATTTTGAATGGGAGCAGTTATTGTGATTGATGTTATCTGTTGGAAATGGAAGCCATCTGCAGGATATCGGAGTCAATTTTCTTCAAAGCATGTGAATATATTACGACACATGGTACATCGTCATTTGTTTGTTCCGCATCGTTTTTCATGTATTACAGATGATTCGGTAGGCATTGAGCCTGGTATTCGTATAATTCCGTTGTGGGATGATTATGCTAATTTAAAAAATCCAAATGTCCGGAATGGTCCATCTTGTTATCGAAGACTAAAAGCATTTAGCAAAGAAGCAAAGGATATTATCGGAGAACGTATTTTATCTATTGATTTAGATTGTGTAATTGTTGATGACATTACTCTGCTTGTAGATAATGATTATGATTTTGTATGCTGGGGAGATACTGCAAAAGGCACGCATTATAATGGTGGGTTGTGGCTATTAAAAGCAGGCAGTCGTT
>CAZRJS010000088.1:0-4200 GCA_964600565.1 Candidatus Woesearchaeota archaeon
TTTATACTTAATTAAAATCTCGCCTTCTACATAATTTTTTCCCTCTTGGTTTATCTTTTCCGCATTTTTAGAATTTTTTAAGCTCGTAATTTCGTTTTTGTTTAATTCCGTTTTCGTTTGTCTATCTACGATCGCTTTTTCTCTAAATTCTTTTGTGATATAAGGACTCTCTTCACTAATTTTAGGTAAAGGATTGTCTTCAATTTGTTTGAAATAAAAATCTTCTTTTTCAAAAGCAAAAACAGGCGAAACGAAAACGCCTGCGTTCATTGAAAGAGTAGATATGATCAAAAAAATTGAAACAAAGTTCTTAAAAATTTTCATAATGATAGGCAATTAAAACGCCTTTGTTGATTATGCTATACAATACACTAAATTTTCAAAATTGTCAACTTTTTTATCTGACAAAAACATAAAGCTCCCCATCAGCGATAATCCTTTCGGACTACCCATATCCCTTTCGGAATACGACTGTTCAGAGTGCTCTGACGAGGAGCTTAATACTCTGAACAGTTTTTTGTGCCATATTCTAATTAGAACTTAGGCTATTTAACTTTCAGTTAAAGAATAACATAGATTAATGAAATAGAAAACCTTGATATTCTAGATAAATCTTGAAAAATAGCCACCAATAAGGTAAATTAAAATAAAATCGTAATAAAATCTTAAAAAAGTAATGAAAAATGTAGTCAAGAAAAATTTACCCGATAAGTTCCCTATTCGTTATGCTCTCTTGGTGCAATCCAGTGAAGAACATGACGATTTTGACTCTGTGGTAGAAAGAGAAGTCCTATTTAGGCAATTACTCTCAATATTACAACAAAAACCACTATCTAAGGAAATGCTCTTGGTGAGTCAAACATCTATAAAATTTATCCTTCTTGGAATTGAAATAATGAATATTGCTAAACTTGGAAGAGACTATGAATGGCTCAAATTAACAGAGGAGAAAATGAAAGAGATTATGCCAGAAATTCAAAGAGATTCTTGGAGCTATGGAGATGCTTTTACATTGGGACTTTATAGTTATAAAGGAAATTACGAAATACCGTCTTTTATCAGGGCTCATAATATAAAAGATGATCTTGGGGCTCTTTCTGGAAAATTCGGAGGCTCCATATCAAGGGGAAAGATTAATTTTTTTTATAATATATTTGAAGAAATAAAGAACAATAAAATAAATGAATGGGAACTTTATAAATCGCTAAACGAATACAAGAGACCTCTCTATATCACTTCTTACCAATCAGATTTATGGAAAATGCTAGACGAAAGAGTTTTAGGTGGCACAATTCGTCCAGCACGCTCCCATCAATACGAAACAAAAGAAATAAAAGACTTAAAAGAAAAAAATAATTATAGTGAAAAAATTACTATAACCGTTTTTAGAAACTGGCATGAATTGTTTGCAGAAGAGATCAATACATTATATAGGATGATGAATTTTTGTAATAATTGTGGAAAAGCATTACCTTTTAATTATCAAGGAAAATATTGCCCAAACAACAAAAAGAATCAAGAATGCATCAAAGAAAGAGCTCGCAAGAGAGCAAGAAAAAAATCACAAAATTCTTAAGAAACTTGTGAGATTAACAATGATTTACATCGCAAGAACCTAACAAACAGACATTTATCACAAAAACCTCACATCTGAGTTAAGATGTGGGGTTTTGGGTTATAAAGAAGATGATGATAAAAAATCCAGAAAAATCAGAAGGAAAACCCATGAACTTTGAGGCAAGACAAAACTTGTTCGGTTTTTTCAGTCTGCTTCTGGAAATAGATAAAAGGATTAACCCGCACTTATATAAAAAAACCAAAAATAATGAGAATAACAGAAGTCCAAATAATACCAATAAAGCCTAAAGATGGATTAGTCGCTATCGCCAGCATAGTAGCCGATAATAGCCTTTATTTGGGCTCTGTTGGGGTCTTTACAAAGCTTAACGGCTCAGGATACAGAATTACCTATCCTACCAAGAAAATCGGCGGAAAAAATATAAACATCTATCATCCAATCAATAAAGAAATAAGTAAGATGATAGAAGAAGTAATAATCTCAAAAGCTAAAGAGATACTGGGTTAATAACAAAAAAGTAATGAAAAAAGTAAAACCATGTATGACAGCGTCACTTTTCATTTAGAAGAGAATCAATTCAAAATAGAAAACGAAAAACTCTTTGACGGCAAGAAAACAAGTCAAATTAACGGACGGTTTGATACGGGTTCTTTTTTTGTTAATGGAATTAGGGCTCATATGAAAAAGAATAAAAAATATTATCCTTCAATAAATCTTGCCGAACGAACTGTTGGCAACAATATGGTCAGCAAACAAAAAATTAAAAGATTAGAAATTCAGATATCGCTTCCAAAGGCTCTCTACGAAACTAATGAATACGAGATAGCTCAAAATGATTTTGGTTCTATATTGAAAAAAACTATCGGATACCTTAAAATGGCTGGTATCTCTACTGAGACTAAAAATCTAAAAAATGGCGTGATAGAAAAGCTGGCGTTATCAAAACCAATTATATTGCCCACCTATTACGGGACTGCCGAAAAGGTAATAAAAAAATTAGCTCCGTTTAACTATAAGCCACGATGTGAGTTTAGATACAGAGATTTCAATGGTGGCTTGCAGGGAGTAAGTATTAAATTTCATAATCTTGCAAGAGGGTTCGGAGTATATTGCAAATATAGCGAAATCGTAAATAACGGATACACGCTCATTGAAGAAGAAACAAAAAGACGGGTTTTATCTGGAGCTCAGCCAAAAAACATACTAAGATTTGAGCTAACGCTTCAGAGAAAACAAACATTGGAAGCAGTCCTAAAGCGACTCATACTGACGAAAAAGAAAAATTTTACCCTGAACGATATTTTTATAAATACGGACATTGCACAAAAATTATTACTGGAAGAATTTGATAAGGTATACAGTCCCTTACATATAACGCTAATAACGCTATCGGAAATGAAAGAAAACCAACTTGATTACCTTTTAAGCAGTAGAATAAGCAACCTAAAAGACCGAGCATTGATGTTCTATTTAGTGAATATGACTACCAAAATCGGGCTAACCAAGACATTGGAACTGGTGAAACAGAAAACCAGCAATAGTAGCTATGAAAGGATTAAAAAAGCATTACCAAAAATCAAACAAGAACTGGACGATATAGAGGAGAACACACCTAACTTAATAGAATTTTTAAGGAACGAACTTGTAAAATTTAGACCGATAAAGCCTGAAGTGGAAAAACGGAGTTGTCAACTATTGTTAAATAAGGCATAATTAAGTTAGTATTACCTTAATAAAACTACCAATCTAAAAAGCAATAAATTTATAAAAATATGAACGAGCAAAAACAATTTTATCTCGTAGAAGAATTAGCTGAAAAGTTAAGATTGTCTAATATGACTATCTACAGATATATTAAAGCAAAAAAATAAAAGCCTACAATGTAGACAAAAACACTAAAAAGCTAACGCTGTTTTAAAATGAATAGAAAACAAAAAGAAATTCTTAAAAAAGTAATACAGCACAAAGAAACCCTAATAGCGAGGAATGTTTTTAACGATATAGTTAGTAACGATATAATATCCGCAAATATTTTAATTGCATCAAAGTATATTGACGAAACCCCAGTGCATATAGGCGAAGCTATTCATACAGCATATAGGGTAAGCGAAAAAGGATATATGGCCTTTGAACCTTTCCATAAAAAGATTTTGTATGCCATAAAGGGAGATATAAAAACCATCATAATAGCTATTGTCGTCGCAGTAGTAACAACGATAATCACGATTTTAACAACAAACATAATGAAATAAAAAATGAATAAATATAAAATACAATCTAATCATTTACAAAATGATAGATGGCGGCCTGCTTACCTTCCACCCCAAGGTATAAACAATATTTGTTCCGAAAAAAGTGGGTTTGTAAAAGCAAGATTTAACACAAAAAAAGAAGCTGATAATTGTGTTTTAAACTATTTAATGAAAAGTGGAATTGATAAAAATAATATAGAAATAATATGATCAAAAAAAAAGAGTTTTATCTTGTAGAAGAATTAGCTGAAAAGTTAAGATTATCTAATATGACTATCTATCGCTATATTAAAGCTAAAAAACTTAAAGCCTATAAGATAGGCAAAGAATTTAGGATTGATCAAAATGAATTCAATAAATTTTTAAATA
>CAZRJS010000089.1:0-4054 GCA_964600565.1 Candidatus Woesearchaeota archaeon
TTCCATTTTGGGATTTTGTTTGTTTTTGCTTCCCACAAAACCCAAACCGTCCTTTGCGTGCCTACGGCACGCCGACGATCTGGGGCTTTTATTTCTTCTCGCGACGAAAGTCGCGTCGTGTGGGATATTCTAGACTTTGCTCGAAACTATTTTGAAAGCGAATAAGTTTTACGCTCCGAGTTTTTCTTAATTTTAAATTTTAATTTACGCTCTACTTAAACAAAAGCTTCGAGAAGTCGAAACGACTTTGCGACTCCATTTCATTCCGTCGCAACCAACATTCAAAAAAATTTCTTTGCGTTTTTTCCTTTTTTTTCTGCCCCCCAATTTTTCTTAAGATAAAAGGAAAAGAAATTTTTTGATGTTGGTTTCGGATATATCTTGCCAGTATTGAATACTTGGAAAGACTGACTGTTTATCGCTGTATTTTGACCCAACGGCTCAACGACTTGAGCCATTCATTCTTTATTATAATTATACACTAATATACCAAAATGGTATATTCCATTTTAGCTTATATTATGGTAGTATAAATATGTCAAAAAAATACTTACCAAAATACCAAAAACTAATGAAGAAACTTCGTGTTGCTCGTCTTGAGGCAGGATTGACTCAGGTTCAATCTGGTAAAAAATTAAAAAAACCTCAAGCCTATATATCTAAAATAGAAAGAGGTGAACGAAGTGTTGATGCATTAGAATTAGCAGAATTTGCAAAAATTTATAAAAAAGATATTAAGTATTTTTTGAAATAATTTGGTATAATAAATAACAATATTAATTATCAATAAATTATAAATAAATAAAATGAATTCAATTTTTAAAATACTTAAGAAACCAATCAAAGGTTTTAAATCTGTAACTCTAGCAGTTATAGTTTCTACTCTTTTTATAACTACTCTTGTAACAGCCGCTACAACTATTAATGAAAACATTAATACTGCGGGGACTTTGACTGTAACAGGAGAATCAACAATGGCAACGACTACTTTCTCAGGAAATATAGATTTAGGTTTTAAAGAAATAACTTCATTTTTGTTAGAAAAATTAGCTGTTTTTCCAACATCTCCTGTAATAGGACAAACTTTCTATAGTACAGCTTCTTCTACTCCTTACACTTATAACGGTTCTCAATGGAAAGGTGATGTTTCTGGAGCTACTTTTGTAGTTGCTGCTTCTAACTCATTAAATAAAGAAAAAGCTGATTATATTTGTGATGGAACAGCTGATGATGTAGAAATACAAGCTGCATTAGATGCTTTACCAACAGGAGGTGGAAAGATTCAACTATTGGAAGGGACTTATGTAACTTCAGCAACTATCGTAACTCCAGATTATTCAAATTTTAGTGGGAGTGGGTGGTCAACTTTAATTGATACGAGTGCTTTGATGGGTTTGGGGGGGTCGGATGGACCTTTTACCATGGGAGACAATTCAATCTTATCTGATTTAAAAATTCAAGGAGATATAAGCACAGTTCCAGCTAGTTGGAACGAGACAATTGCTGGTAATCATTCTACAATAGAAAGAATTTGGATAGATCAGATGGGAATGGGAATAAATACGACTGATAAACAAAATGTTCATATAAATGATTGCAAATTTACCAATATTAGAAATTCATGGACTTGGGCTGCGGCTATACATAACTCAGGAACTTCAAAATATATTTATATTAATAACGTGTATATTGCGAATGCTGATAGAGGAATTGAGACTGAAAACGGAGCTAGTAGTATATATGCTAATGGAGGTTATATTTATAATATAGATAATGTTGAAGGATTTACTCTTGATGTTCATACTCATTCTGGGTTAGGGAATGTAAGCGATGTTGTTTATGAAAACTTTTATCTTGAAGAAACAAATGAATTACATGCTACAGGAGCTAGTACAAGTGATATGGTTAAAAATATCACTTTTAGAAATATCACAATGAAGAATCCTATTCCAACTAGTGGGGTAGGAATTATGAACGTGGCTTATGCTGAGAATGTCTTATTTGATAATGTGAGAATATTTGGAGATTCCTTTTCTCAAACTAATATAGCAAGAGCTACTAATAGTGTTGGTGTTACTTTTAATGAAATAGATGTAGATAATGAAACGCAAAGTAATCTTCAATTTACTAATTCGGTGGGTGTTGTTGTAAAAAATAGTAGATTTGCTGGGTCAGGTAGTTATTTGGCTAGTTTAAAAAGTGGTGTTGGTACTTTATTTGATAATGTATTGTTTGATGGTTATGTAACTAATGGAGGTTTACAGTTAGAGGCCACTTGTTCCAGAGTGAGTGTGATAAATAGTACTTTTATAGCAAGTTCAACCCCAGGAAGTTACGGTATTGCTATTAATTCTGATTATTCAAGAATTTCTAATAATACATTTTTAGGACTTACTCCTCCGTGGAAATATCCTATAGATGTTGATGCTGATTATACTCGTATTTATGGAAATTATTTTACTGGACAACTTCAGACAGGGAGTGTTGCTGATGGAACATTAATATATGATAATGAATTTACTGGAGGTGGCGGAATAACAGATAATGGAGCCGGTACAAATGCTTACGATAATCGAGGTTATAACACAGCCACCTCATCAACAGCCACAATAACCTCAGGAAATACTTATGCCACAGCAACTCATTATCTAGATATTACCCCAGAAGCTAAAAATATTAGTGTTACACCAACCAATAATATGGGAAGTTCTACGAAGTTTTGGATTTCAGATATTGGAGCATCAGATTTCAGAATTAATGTAGATCAAGATCCTACAGGAGACGCAACTTTCTCTTGGTCAGTAAGGGATAATTAAAATAAAGAATATGAATAAAATAAAATATATAATTCTAACAATTCTTCTATTCCCAACAATAATATTTGGGGCCACAAACGACTTTGTGGCTGGTTCTGATTTTACAGTAGCTGATGTTACTTTTGGTTCTACAACAGCTGATATGACAATTTTCAGTGGATCTACAGCAGGAGAAATTTCATTTGATGCAGGAGTATTTACAGTAACTAATCCAGCTTCAGATTTTAAAATAGGTTCTTCCGATAGTACAGTTAAATCAATGCAAATTTCTAAAGATGGAGCTGTAGTAACTTGTTCAGAAAATTCAACAGCAGGAACAAGTTATGCTACTTTACCAACAGGTTCAGGAACATATACTATACGACCTTCAGCTACTACAGATTGTGCAGATCTTTGTACTTCAATTAGTCACACAAGTACATATAATACTTTCCCAACCTGTGGTTCAGCTACTTGTAGTTCTGGATATTTAATTTCAGGTTCAGGAGCTAATGCTACTTGTGTAAGTACTGGTAATGGACCTATTTTTACAGGAACCCTACCAACTCCAGAAAATATGAAGCCAAGAATGCAAACTGTTTATCCAGATGGTACTGTTGTTTATGCTGATGAAGTTGAAACGAAAGAAAAAAGTACTTCTTCTAAAACACAAACTCAAGCAACCTCATCATATTCATTCCTGAAAAACTTATCAAAAGGTTTAGATAATCAAGACGTAATCAATCTTCAACAAAAACTAAGAGAACTAAATCTATTTAATTACGAATCTAATACAGGCTACTATGGAACAATTACAGAAACAGCTGTAAAAGCTTTCCAATGTAAATACGACATTGTTTGTGAAGGAACACCTTATACTACAGGTTATGGGGTGGTGGGACCTAAAACAAGAGAGAAACTAAATTCATTAATTACAACAATATCAGAGACTCCACAAACAACATTAACAACCACAGAAGCTCTTGAACAACAAATCAACGAATTACAAAAACTTGTTGAAGATTTACTTAAAGAGTTGGAAGAAATGTTGGAAGTTTAATTAAATAAAATAAAATTTAATAAAGTAGTAAAATTAATTATATGAACTATACAATTTTAATTATCGTTGGAATAGTAGGAATTATAATTGGTGGTTATTTTGGCACGCAAAAAAATAAAGGTTTGATTTTTGGACAATCTAAAAAGAAGCAAAAAAACAAAGCAAAAATTCTTGAATTTTTGAAAAGTAATGAAAAAAT
>CAZRJS010000090.1:0-3986 GCA_964600565.1 Candidatus Woesearchaeota archaeon
AAAGGGATATCATGGACAATATAATTTCTGAAATCAATTCATGTCTGGGCGTTCACCCTGCAATTCGTCTCCCCTTTGACGATTTGTATGCAGGCGTTATGAACGAAGTCGCTTTAGGAAATGTCTCACGTCAAGTCAAAGGCGATTTGGAACTCTTCAAGTACACGAGGCAATGTTCATTTGATAAGAATTGGAATATTTTTACGCTTATTTCTCGCGGTTTAATTCTTTGCCCGTCACAAGAGAAAGTGATTTCTGTAGGAATCTTAAAATTCTTCAATTTTGGCGAAATAATTTATTTGCCCGAAAATGAAAAGTTCAAAGCTACCACAAAAATGGATGGATCATATATTTCACTTTTCTGTCACAATAATAAATGGTTTTGTGCCACTCTTGGTTCATTTGAATCTGAACAAGCGATTTGGGCAGAAAAGTGGTTGAATGAAAATGCTAACACCGAAATGTTAGTTCCCGGTAGAACTTATATTTTTGAATGTATTTATCGAGAAAACCGTATTGTCATATCTTATGATTTTGAAGGATTAGTTCTTATCACTGGTTATGATGAATATGGCAACGAGTTTTTGTACGATGATACTGTTGAGTATGCGGATAAACTCGGCACAAGGGTCGTAGAGGCTCCCAGATTTAGTACAATTGATGAAATGATTAAAAAGGCTGATACCCTATCTTCTTCGGAAGAGGGCTGGGTCGTCCGATTTGATAATGGATTTAGAATTAAAATAAAAGGGGCAACGTACTGCCGAATTCACAGAATAGTGAGTAATTGTACTCCTCTTGCGGTATGGGATATGCTTCGTACTAATAGCGATCTTGAGGTTCTAATAGAACAATTGCCCGAGGAATTCCGTATAGATCTAAAATCTATTCGTAGAATGATTCTTACCAAAGAAAATCTTTATATACAAGAGATTGAAAAATTATATAAGGATACTATATCTTTATCTGATAAAGAATTAGGATTACAAATGCAGGAATTATGTAAAGAATTTCCTATTGCTGCTCATTTTATATTTTCTTGTCGAAAGATGAATTTTTTGGTAGAGTATAAAAATCCTGGGAAAATACGAAATGCTTTGTACTCGAAATTTCGTCCCACTGCTGATGTATTAGAAGGATACATCCCTTCTTCGGCAATGAATAGATTTTCTGATGAAGAAGAAAATTAAAAAAGGATTGGAGAAAATATGGAAAAGATAATTATAAACATTATGTACAGATTCGCATATGCTATTGTTAATGCTATAATTCTTGGATTAGGATCAATATTCTGTCTACCTTTGGGATGGATTATAGTTATTGTATCAATTATATGGACTATAAATTCTGGTGATTTCTCAAATTTGCTTATTCCTTTGGTATGGCCTGGTGGATTAGTTGCAGCAACTACTTTCTTGTACTGTTTAACTCATGGTGATCCAATCTTTTGTAGTCCTACACGTTGTGCAGAAATCGAAAAAGGGCATAGTGGAGAATTTAAATAACTCCCCGAAAAGGGAGAAAAAATTGGAGTCATTATGAAACACGCATATACAATGACAAGAGCAGAGTTTATACAATCTGATCTACCAAGTGATGAGTATGGACATATTCTTGAAGTCGGAGATAAAGCAAAATTTATGACACTTTATGGCTATCGAGAAGTAGTCATTAAGAATCTTAACAAAGATGAGGATGGTTGGTTTATAATCTTTGATCCTATTCAAGTTGGACCTGAAAAGGCATTTAAGCCTATTTCTCAATGGCATATAAAGCATATGATGATGCAGGTTCGTTTTGCTGGAGAATATAAAATAGCCAGCAGAGAGTGGTTAAATTCTATTGCTAAGGGATTGGGTGGACATTATTGTTCTGTAATGACAGTAAAGAAGCAAGGAGTTTCTTTAAGGCCAGAAGTCCTTGCGGATTATAAAAAATATAAGAACAAGATTAATAGAAGAGAAGGAAAAGGTTATAAATAATGCCATATGATCCAAGACCTGTTAGTGAAGGCGGAAATCGCGGAATAGATGAAATTTTTAGCAGAGTTGCTCCAGCAGGAAAGTTTCGGGTGATTGGGGTTGATACTTTTGATGGTGGTGATTGGCATCAAGGCGACTGCGATACGGTTGAAGAGGCTTGTAAACTTGCTAAAGATCATGGCGGCAGTATGACACGAATGTACGTTTATAATGATAGTGGAGTATGTAAAAGTCAAGCAGGAATTTTTTAGAAAGAGTCCTTGGCTAATTTTTCTCCCCGAAAAGGGGAAAATAATTGGAGTCATTATGAAAAAGAGATTACGATTACATCTTCAAAATGATATTGCTATGATAGAATGGATAGATACTCCTGCTGGTTTATTGCAGGCTAAGGCTTTTAGAAAGTCTCATCCAGAATTTAAAAATAGACATATTCGTTCTGTTCTTCAAGCTATGCCAGATTTAGTCAAATGTGAGAAAATCTATCTTCTTACACTCAATAGATTTGACCCTATCAGGGAATATAAGTATGCTAGTTCAATTTAAAAAAGATGAAGTTGTTATTACTTCTGCTTATGGAGTTATTAAAGGTGCCGATCTGTTACACTATCAAATAGCTAAAATGCTAGTAAAGAATTCGTCTGTTATTCGAGAAGTTGTTGATGAGAATACAGAAACGAGAGCTATTTGGCTTTTGAATGAAACCGAAGAAGAATATCTTAAATTGACAAGTGGGAGTTAGTATGAAACAGCTAATGAAACCGTCGTTTTGGAAGTATCATAATGAAGGTGTTATCACTCATTATATTCGTTATGAGACTCCAGATGGAAAACAGGCAATCAAAGAAATTTCGGATGAACAATTAAAAATGTTTGAAACAGAGTAGATCGTTTTCCTTTCCGAGCCAGGGACATTATTCAGAAGGTGTCCCTGGCTAAATTTTTCCCCGAAAAATAAAAAAATTGTAGACGATAAAAAAAGGAATAAAAAATGGAAATTAAAAAAGTTTATGAATTAAGTTCCCTCGAAGTTAATGCTATTTTTGTACAACATCTGTTAGATGTTGGGTTTACACTTGCCATAAACGTAAATCAACCTAATTCGAAAGACCGTCCGATAAGTGAACAAGAGGTTCGTATAAATAATCCAGCATTTATGGATATGACTACTTTAGCAGATTATTCGCTTTGTATTAAATTAAATAGACGATATTTGGAAATGTTGCTTGAAGATTGGGCGATTAGAACTCAAAAACATGAAGCAGAAGATGAATTTTATATTTCTTATCCTAACCTTTACACAGTAAGGATTACTGTGCCAGTTAAAAAAGTTGTTTTCATGCACTAAAATCTAATCCTGCAATATAATTTTTCCCCGAAAAATAAGAAAAAATTGTGAGCGATATGAAAATATATAAAATTATAATGTCAATAGTATTATCTTTTATACTTTTAATAAACCCCGGTTGCATTGCTATTGCTGCTGGCTTAATCGCTGGTTCTTTAGCTGGTCAGGCGGCAAATCGAGCCAACAGACAGCGACAAACTAATCAACTCGAAATTGAACGTCAACGTATAGAACGAGAACGGCAAGTATTGGAAAGACAAAGATTAGAATATGAACGTCAAAAGTTCGAGAATAGAAAAAAATTGTAGACGATATGATAATACCAAAAGTATCAATTTCTAAAGTAAATCATCTTAAAAGCGAATGGTATCACTACATTCTGCCGAAGAGACTAACACTAAAACGGAATCCTGCCATTTATAAATGGTTATGTTTCGTATATTCCTGGGATGAGAAAGTTGGATAATGTCAAAAATAATTGATTTTTATAACGGTAAGATTCCTCTTCACGGTAGAACTTTCAATGACGTTTGTATGTTCAATAATAAACAATTGGATATCTGCCACGATTTTATCCAATGGTTGTTTCCGACCGTTAAAGTAAGTGCGCATCACCCAAATGCTCCGACTCTAACTCAAGAGGATATAGAGACTTT
>CAZRJS010000091.1:0-2542 GCA_964600565.1 Candidatus Woesearchaeota archaeon
CAAACTTCTTGATATAAATCATATTCTGACCATACTTTTTTTTTATTCAAAAACTCTTTTACCTATAATTTAAACCTTTAAACCTTTTGCATATAATCTATTGATTTTATTATATATTTACTGGGTGTACCCATTAAACCCTCGTAAACCCTCTAAACCCTCGAAAACTCTAATGTAACATATTATACTATAAAAGGTTTAAAATCTCTTTTAAGAGATATTATATACAAAGTATGGTCATAGGGTTTACAGGGTTTAACAGGGTTTAATGGGTACACCCAGTAAATTGTTAATAATATTAGATACTTACAGCCAAAAGGTTTAAGGGTTTAATTTTATTAGAAAAGAGTATTTAAAAAGAGTTCTAAAAATTGATAGCTTGATCTTTCATGAAAGTATATCCATTTTTTACTTTCTCAATTCCTATCTTTTTATTTACTAAGGCTTTTAAAGCAGTTTTCAAAGATTCTTTATTAATTTTTGATTTTTTATAAATTTCTTTTGCAGTAACCAATCCAACAAATTCATTTGATTCATCCGGTTTAATGTTTTGATTAAAAATAACATCATAAATTTTAGTTTGAATATCTGTAAGATTTACTCCAAAGTCTGTTCTGAGTTCTGTAAATTCCCATGATAATTTATCTTTTTTAAATTCCATTCCTTTTTTAAAAGAATCAATATCTCTTCCAGTACCATGAAGTTCTGCATATTCTTCATTTGTTTTTCGAACAACAACTAGCAAAGTATCAGCAGTTCCAGATACACCAAAAGTGCCGGATATATCATCCATAACATCGTCTGATTGTGTTTTTCTGAGATGATGCACTAACATAATGCAAATATCATATTTATCAGCAAGTTCTTTTATTGGTACGAGATTGTCATAATCCTGGTCGTAAGCAGATCCTTGAGTTTTTGCAGGCGTAAACATTTTCAATGTATCTATAATTATTAATTTTAAATCAGTAGTTTTTTTTATAACTTCTTCCAAATACTCCAATCCACCTTGATCTGATTTAGGCCATGTTGTTTCAAGCATAATATTATTATAAGATTCATGATGCTCCGACATTTTAACCATTCTATCTTTTAAACGTCTTTTTGTATCTTCTAAAGCCAAATAAATTACTTTACCTGTTGCTGCTTCATCAGATCCAAACGGTGTACCTGTTGCTAAAGCTAAAGCAAGGTTTAAACTTAATATAGATTTTCCCATTTTGGGTTTACCTGCAAGTATTGCCAAACCTGTTGACAATATCCCAGGTATTACCCAATTAATAGGATCAAAATCTTGTTTCATCAAATCAGCTCCGAATGAAAAATTAGGTACAAAATTAATTTTTTCCTTTTTATTTTTATCTTTTTTTGAAATATTAAATAATTCCGCTGCTGCTGCCACTCCTGCTTTAAAATTACCATTATGTTCATAAAAAACAAACAAATCAAAGGCATCGCCAGAAGTCCCAACATCACCTTTCTTACCTATTTTAGAATCCGAACTATGATGACTATACCACCGGTTATCACCTTCCAATATACTAACACCAGGTGTTTCGGATTTAGAATTAGGAGACAAATATTTATTACCTATTTTTTTATATCCATACTCCTCTAATGCAATATCAACAGGGTAATATTGTTTATATGCTTCAATAGGATCGTTTAAATTAAATTCTTTATTTTTATAACTTACTTTTTTGATCGCCTTCTTTTTTTCAAATTCAATTTTTAAAGGTTTTTCAGATTCAATCTCTCCACACCATAAAGTATGGTCAAAAGATTTATCAGAATAAATAATTTTATATCTGTAAAACTCTCCTTTGTTAGGCAAAAAACATATCTGCCCTGCCCTTTCTGATGCATGATCTGGTTCAATCCCAGCATTAATAAATTTGTCATTCAGAATCTTCTGGAGTATTTCAAATTCATAACCCGAACAAGGATTTTTTAAAGGAATTATCAATCTACACTTTTGATTTTCTTTTGTAGCAGAAGATGTTGTATAAAGCATTGATTTACACTTAAACATATTTTTGACTATTTCAACAGTATTTTCAAAAGTTTTATTATTCATTTTGTCGAGATCTGCCCATAAAGCATGAAACAAACCATGTTGTCTTTGTTGTTCATGTTCTCTACTATACGGATCAATCCAGGAAGAAAAAATCATCCATTTTGCATAATCTTTATGTGTTTTATTGGGATCTTCGATATCATTTAATGCACCAAATGTTAATGGCGTATAAGCAACTCTAGTTTCAGCACCTGGCTTATCTGTATGCCATTTTCCAAATCCACCGAATCCTATAGTTGGCAACTCTAATCCGATAATTTCTTCTGATTTTATTTGACTTTTTTCCATAACTGTGATAGAATCATTCATAATTTATTTTTCCTTAATAAAGCACATAATCTTGGGAGATATGTGCTTTATTAACATTTAATATTATTTGATTAGATTTTTAATGTTAGTCTTATCTTCTAGTAATTCATATCCTTGTTTCTTTACAAAATTTATTTCAATATTTATTTCAATATT
>CAZRJS010000091.1:2642-3984 GCA_964600565.1 Candidatus Woesearchaeota archaeon
ATTTATTTCAATATTTATTTCAATATTACTCTCCTAAATTTTAACTTCATTTTTATAAGTTCTCTCTATAAAGAAATTAACTACATCAATTAATGGATATACAACCTTATTGCAAATACGAGATGAGTTTTTTATTCCTTCACCTTTCGAATCAAAATTACTTAATCCCTGTACACTAATCAGCCCAGTATATTTACAAATTTCTTTGCGAGTAATGTAATTACGCTGCACTTTTTCGTATAAAAATTCTTCTGTAACCATAATATAGTCCTATTTTATAAATTTTCTGTTAAAATCATACTTTTTTATAATACCATAATTCTTTCCCAATGTCAAGTCTTTTCTCAAATTTTTTAAAATAAAAAAACTTCTGCATATAAATATACAGAAGTTTTTGTGATAGATATTCTATTTTCATTACCGTTATTTGGAGTTTTATTTCGTCATAACCTCGTAATCTTTATAAACTACACCCTCTTTTTTATTTCCGATAATGAATTAATCCATGTTATTTTCCCTGTCCGATACCTTCTGATATGTCCACGCCTTAAATGCAATCGAGGAGAATTCCTATCGGATTCCTCATAAGTACTTTTTAAATTAATTTTATTTGAATTTGATATTTGCAGTGTCTTATATGAGAAAAGCGGTTGTTTCTTTTGTTTGTTTCGTTTTTTATTTAATTTTATTGGTTCTGGATGTTCCACGTATTCTATGTTTGAACATGCCATTATTTGAGTTAATCCGATGACAGATTTTACAATAATCTCCATTTTTTCATCAAGTTCGTCTCTGTTATAAAGTTTAATTGAGGTAGGCTGAATACATGATATCTTCACTCCAAGTTCAGGAATATTCTTTATTCTAATACGTACGTATTGAGGTTCAAAACCTTTATTATGCTGTTGAAAAACGTCCCCACAATGCTATTTTCCGTCTCTTGCTTCAAAACAACTCCTATCAAATCTTTATCACCTGAATATTGCATTTCGTAATAACATAAGTCAAAAGGAAGTGGAGTATATAATGCATCAAAACTCCTTGGAAAGTTAGCTTGATCAAAAAAGAATTTTACATATCTGGTTAATTCAGATCTCAATCCAATAAGATATTTCCGAGTATCTTCCATCTTTTTGAATTTATGAATTCCAAGACAGTCCACTGTATAATCTATCATCTCAATCGCTTTGTGTGCTATCATATTTCTCCTTTTATTTCCTTATTAAGCCTATGCTTCCACATAGGCTTTTTATGTTTATTAAATCATCTATTTATCTATCGTTCATCTATTCAAAATTCCCAACTATTCTAAAAGATTCCTTTGTTAATCTTCCGTACCCAG
>CAZRJS010000092.1:0-3949 GCA_964600565.1 Candidatus Woesearchaeota archaeon
ATTCTGCGAAATGGAAGGCAGATCCAGAATTTGCAAAGATGGTAACAAAGCGAACAAAAGAAATTGCTGGACCAAAAATATCCACCGCTTTATTGGCTTGGTGGGATTCCCCAAAATCAGAGAAATTGAGGAAGATACGCAGATCGAAGGAATTCAAGAAAAAAATATCAATTGCAAACGAGAATATGTCGGAGGAGAGCAGGAAGAAAGGGGCAGACAAAATACGCAAATTATGGGAAGATCCTATATATCGAGAGAAGGTGAATTTAGCACGGGAAAAGAAGCAGGCAGAATTGCGGACGGACAAAGAATGGGTGCAGAAGAGAAAAGAGAAAACAGCAAAGACTATGAAAGAAAAATGGCAAGATCCAGTGTATATCGCACGGAGAAAAGAGTCGCAGGCACGCCCAGAAGTCAGAGTAAAGTTAGCGCAAAATGGAAAAATTGGGGCGCAGAAGCGGTGGGGGCAAAAGTTATCAGAATAGAGCAAAAAGGGGTACAAACTGTATATGATATTCAAGTGGAATCCCCTGATTGCAGTTTTGTTTGTGAAGGATTTATTGTACACAATTCACCAATTTGCCAGGACATGGACGGAACCACATGGCCGGTTAATTCTGGCCCACGTCCGCCTTTTCATATCAATTGCCGAACAACGACATGCCCAGTGGTGAAAAGCTGGCGGGAATTAGGGATCGATATTGACGAAGCACCTGCGGGAACCAGAGCAAGTATGAACGGGCAAGTTCCTGCAAAAACCACTTATAACGAATGGCTGAAAGGACAACCGGCAAAAGTACAGGATGATATTCTTGGGCCGAGTAGAGGGCAGATGTTTAGGGATGGGACGCATTCAGTCAGTAACTTCGTAGACAGGCAGACAGGCAGGCATTACACGCTGAAGGAATTGGCGAAGGATGATGGTATTAAGGTTGCTAAGAAAGTACCGACTCCTTCCGAATTTGTACCGAAAACTTATGAAACAGGGGGGCAGAAACAGCTACGCATATCACAGGAACGAACAGCAAAGATAGAAGCAATGTCTGAAAAAGAATACGAAGCATTTAGACAAAAATCAATAGATAAGATAATTTCTAAAAATGATAAGAATATCCCTGATTTAGAAATATATGAAATAGAAGATGTTAAAAAGGGCTTGGCATGGTGCCCTGCTAATCTTTTAGAGGATATGGCAAAAAAAGGGTACACAATTGATTTTAATGCGCAAGGAAAATATAAATACCGTTCATATTTCCAAAACAAGGCAGTTCATATGGGAAAGAATTCGGATGTAGGTGTTATTGGGCATGAATGGTCCCATGCGGTTGATACCTTTTTTTCAGGTGATCGATCAACTGGATTTGCTTGGAAAAATGGGAGGTATGTTTCTAAAAAACAAGCTGATGTACTTCTTACTGAGTATCGTTCTTTAAAGTCTGGGAAGATAGGCACATTTACAAATGGGGATGGTAACTATAATTTGAATAATTGGCTGCATGCATATGAAGGTACTATAAATTCTCATCCTGGAATGTTGGGTGAGGGGCAAGAATGGCTTGCAATGAATTTTCAACGGTATACAGAATATAAGAATAATAAGATATTGTTTTCTAACGAAGTAGCAAATGCGGTTGCAAAATTAAAGAAATTAAAAGCAGACCCGTTGTACAAGAAAAATCTTGAATATTTTAATGATGTAGTCAACAGAGCAGAAGACAAAATCAAGGCTCTAAATACATTAGGGGCAGAAAAGTATGCTGCCCAGGCCACAACTAAATGGGGAACATGGGCACAGGCAAAAGAAATGTATCCTAAATTAACAAAGTTTATTGAAGACAACTTTTCGGACAGAACATTTGGGGGCAAATAATGCAGGTAAATATAATGAACGGGATTGATACCGGGACTGTTGTGTATGATGTACAGAAAAAAGAAATTATTGTAAATTTTTTAGAAGACGAAGGAATAAAAAAAGATATAAAAGCCCATTTGTCAAAAGAGCATGTTTTCCTTATTCCTGAGAGCAACGTTATCGATGATTTTAGGAAAGAAAAGGGATTCCCAAAAGACAACCTCACTTTCTTTCAATTAGCTTTGTGTGAATTATACATTAATACAGGTGTATGGGTGGAGTGGTAAAATAAATGGAACTCGTACACTCAACAATCAAGCCAGCAGTAGAAACAACCCCTGAAACGCTCAGATGTGTATTCTGCAACAGCATCCGTTTCCGGGAAGTGATTTTGTCACCAATAATCAAAGACGGTAAGATATCAGGCGGAACAAAGCAATTACGCTGTGACAATTGTGGCAAATCAGTATCAGGAGGATAAAGGACAGCGTCGTAACAAGGCTTTTATCCATTACTCTGTACCTATACATTAAAATATAATTATCGTTTAAATTTGAAAGGATTAGAAGGTGATTGAACATTCAGTACGAATGCCATTATATCGGGCTAAATATATCGCATGGCTGGCTTTAGAATCATTATGCAGACAACAGGGAATTGATTTTGGGTGGGAATTAATCGTTGCAGAGGAACAAAATAATGATGAGGTATTTGGGAAGAAAGCTTTGCGTAAATATGCACTTCGTCTTGAATCAGTAGGGTGTGTTCGAATTAAATACATTTCATTAAAACATTGGATTCCGTTAGCTGAAAAGATGGTTTTATTGATGCAGAATACAAGTCCAGAATCAAAAGTATTAATGCCGCACGCTGCTGATCGTTATTCCAGTCCGTATATTCTTAAAACACAGTATGATGCTTTCAAAGATCCAAAGATTGAATGGTTTTGTACGAAGCCTGCTACAATATTTTATGATATAGCAACTGAGGCAGCGCGAGTAACCCCCAATCCGCCCAAGGGATCAGCGAATGGTGTACGTTTGCCAATTGCACGAAAAGTATTGGATGGAAAAGGAATTGGTCGGGTCGTTGATAAATGGTTTTTTAATGCCTGTACAAATGTTGTAGGTAGGAAGATGATTGAATTTGCAGACCGGGAAACATGGAAAACAGCTTTTGCAACAAATGGTTTAAATACATGTACTTTAAATCGGCAACGTCGAATGTTACGGGGGCATTCTAAATGGAAACCAATTGATTGGGATTGGGAAGCAAATATGCCGAAAGATATTTTAGATCGATTAATACAAATGAAGAAATATATTCCAATGCATAAAACGCATAGGAGATAATTATGGGTACAGAAAAAGAGGCTGATTTTTATACTGGAGAAGGTTATACAGAGAAGGCGATCAAACGATATATGCCCATTTACGAAAAGACAATTAAATTATTATCTGATTGTTATTCTTCTGGGCGTATTATTGAATTTGGTAGTGGTGTGGGTGTATTAGCAAAGATGTTGTATGATGCAGGGTATAGTAATTATATGGGGATTGATTTTTCTTTGGATATGCTTGCGTTAGCAAAGAAACGAGCGCCTCAGCAATCATTTGTGCAATTAGATTTGCGAAAAAATATTAAACCGTTTTGTGCAGGCAGTCCGTGTTTTATTTGTCTGGAAACGCTGGAGCATATTGAAGAAGACTTATGGGTGTTAGGCAATATTTCAAAAGGTGCTCATGTTATTTTTTCTGTCCCTACGTATAATTTTAAAGCGCATGTTCGATATTTTAAAACGAAGGAAGAAGTCATCGATCGTTATTCTGTTTCTATAGAAATAAAAGAGTGCAAATTAATCAGCAAAATATGGGTGTGCAGGGGAGTAAAGAAATGAACAAAGCTAAACTTACAGATATTGGATTATTATGTATTTGTGTTTTTTTCTGGTTAGTCTGGGCAATATGTTCCATTGGTTTTGGAGGCGCATTGATATAAGCAAAGAGCTGAAAAAAGGGAGGAAGAAATGAAGAAAGATTTGTATGATTATGATCGAACTAATTACATTTCTTCTACTGTTCCCGATAATTTAAAGAT
>CAZRJS010000093.1:0-2342 GCA_964600565.1 Candidatus Woesearchaeota archaeon
GCGTTTATGCGGAACTTATTATTAGTGCTACTCGTAAAAGTCATTTCAAATGTAAATTCGAAAGAAACATAATCAGAGCTTGCGGGTGTTAGCGTTACTGTATAGCCGATAAAAAAAGCGTCTACATACGATTGCAATTCTGCAAGAGTTGTGACGGGAACGTTACTTAATCTTTGTATAACCCTGCCCCGCCTATCGTCAATATCGCTATAAGTGAAAACACAATCGTCAGGGATACCCACAGACTCTTCCCAATCTTCGAGCAAGTTTTGCGTTTTGTTAATATTAAATTCTTCAGCAAGTTCGAATATTTTTTGACTAACTTGCATAAACGGAGATGATAAACCCTTAACGAGTTTGTTCATTTCTGAACCGTCTACGTTTTTATTATCCCATGCTCGACCGCTTGGCATTTCAGCCGCAAGCAATTTGCCTGATTCGGTGTCGTTTTTAGGCGGTTTAAAAATATCTATTGTTACACTCATGGATAAGTCACCGTTCCTAATAATCCGATTTCAGGGAAACCAACCGCTATAGTTCCGGTTGGAGAAGACAGCGTGAAAGAATCGAGCCTTTCGCCTGTTGTCGTATCTATCGTGTTGGTAATTGCGCTTGTATACGCTATTTCTGTTATATCAGTGTCAAACTCTATGCTATCACGATAAAAGGCTCCTAATTGGGCTGTGATTGACGTTCTCATTGTCGCAGTGTCAGGGCTTAAAGCTGAAAAAGTATAGTTAGTTGTGATAGTTGTTGGCGCGTCAACCACGACATCATCTGAAATCGTGTTTGCTGGCATTTTACCATCTGAAATTATAGCGGCTTTTGTTGTTGCTATGACTGTTGGTGTTGGGGATGGGTCTGTATCTCCGTCTCTGAGAAAATAAATAAACACTTGTCCAGCTACTGGATATGTCGCAACATATGGCAATTCTGGAGAAATTACAAAAATTCTTGTATTCCCTGTTACGCTTAGAGCTGCAAGTTTTATTTGGTCCTGAGTAAAAACACCGGGACGTGATGACCTCGAAAGCAAAAGCCTAACCCTTGCATCGTCGTCGTCTTCAGTTTCAGCACCACCAACAAGGCCTTCAGCTCCGATTGTTGATGAATCGTCAAGCCCTGTTATAGATGTAACAACCGTCAATATCCCACCGGCTGAAATATTTGTATCTTGACCTGTCGTCGTGCATTCGACAACGGCGGAAACGTAATCATAATCAAGCTCTATTGTGCCGGTCGCTGGCGTTGTTGGGCTTCCGGCTACTTCGAAAGTGAATGTTGTACTTGAGGTTACTGTTATTGTTTGTGTCCCATTGTATTCTGTCGGGGTAGCCCCGGACATTACAGGAGTATTCCCGCTTGCAAGCCCGTGATCAGTTAAAAAAGTAACGGTTGCTATAGTTCCGCTTCGTGTTATTGATAATATTGTTAGTGTTGTAGCTGCTATTGTTGCGTTGGCTTGTGTTTCGTATGTGTACCCATTTGTTCCGGTAAAAGGTTCGCCAACTGATACAACAGTTCCAGCCGTTCCGGTCAGTGTTGTTCCACCGCTTCCACTCGTAGCGGCATTTCGTGTCAAGCCTTCGTAACCAAGCCAATCGTCAAGAAAAGTACCCTCGCAAGTTTGGGGGAAAAGTTGTTTTATAAGATCTCTTATTTGTAAATTATTCGAGTGTGCTAACGTAGCGCATGAATCAACGAGGGATTTTGCAAAACTATTTGCAACGGTAGGATCAAGTTCAGGCTGGTTTCTTCTTAACCCTGCCCTTGCTGTGTCTATAAGTTCGCTATATGTTGGAAAGTCCAGAGGCATTCGTTAATCTCCATAGTGTATTATATCGTTCTGTGCTATTTTCTGTTATTCTTATTTCAGTTTCAATATCAATTGACCTTTGCCCCATAACAACCGAAACATTAACAGTTTTTGCATTTTTATTATCCACTAAATGTTGCAAACTGTCAATGATATAGAGTTCCGCACTCTGTTTTGTTCGGCTTGTCATCCTTGCTTGATCCAGTAACCATAAATTTGAGCCTGTAAAATCTCCGGTAGACGCTTTTAATATATCACCAACCCAGCCACGTCTTTGATAAGCATTTGGAACAATTGACTCTGGCGCTCTTGCATCCGTGAAAAGGCTTACGACTAAAGTTGTTTGGAAACCATCTATACCCGCAATCTGTCCATCTTCAATCGATATATCATAAAGTCCGGCTGTGTCTGGTACTAATTTTATATCCTGCATTATGACGGTACTCCTGATTTTCCGGTTAATGATCTTGATTCTGCATCTTTTAAAGTCCCAGGTGCATGACCGTGAGCGTTTAAGCTTGCGATT
>CAZRJS010000093.1:2442-3909 GCA_964600565.1 Candidatus Woesearchaeota archaeon
AAAAGTACCTGTCAAATAATTGACGATTGCAACTTCACCCTTTGCAAGTCCCTTTTTTCTGTTCTTCGGGTCGTCGATAATTGCAACTGTATTTGCAGCAATACCAAGAATATTAAATGCTATTGCAAGGGAATCGTCAGGAGGATTTGAGCAAAGACCGTAAGGCGAAAAAGCTTGAACTTTTTGACTTTTTCCAAGCGCTTCGATAACGGCTGATCTAAAATTTCCGGTATCGTCTGTTGATTTTACGGTTCCAGCTTTTATATCTTTATTTTTCATCGTCTTGGCCTCGATTGCTCTGTTGGTGTCCCGTCTGCAAATGGCATTGACGAGACTCTTTTATCACCGGCTGTTTCTAAAGCTTGTGCTTTGTAAGCGTCAATTGGTGCACATACGATGCTTGTCTGTTTTCCATCGGTTATACTTTTAGAATATATAACGGATCGGATAATAAATGAACCTTTAACTTTTGCTGTTTCGTCATCAACTGTTACAGTTTGTCCAATATCCCAAGGAACACCGCTTGTTTGTGTCAACCCTGCAACAACACAAGAATATGAAGTTGATCTTGCCCTTCTAATGTTAGATTCTTCTTCTGCACGTTTGTAGCATGTTGCGTCATCCATATTTTCTTCACCAATTATTTCAAGCAACCTGCCTTCTCTTATCGACGGATCAATTATGATCCCACTTCTGGAAGTACTTTTTTTTGAACATGTTGCATCGTCGTCTGCAGCATAATTATCTTGAGATCTGACAACATATTTATTATATCTTGCCACTTGAGATTGTTTTACTTTGTAAGATTTTACATTATTATTGTTATCGTTTTGCCTATGTATTAGGGATGTTGTTGCTATTTCGTTTCCAGGTCTATAAATAACAAGATCACCAGCACCGGACGGTATTAAAAAAACTTGGAATTTCCGCCCTATGTTTTGTAAAACAGCCATTGCATAATCGCTTGGCTCGTATGATACCGGTGATTTAGGTAAAATAATATTATCTTGATTTGATAAATCTACCACATTCATTTTAATTCCCAATCCCCATACTACTGATTTAGCAAAATCTTTAAAACTTAAATTAGTTGATTTTCCACCTACAGAAATAGCCAAACTACTGGATAGCGGGGGAACTGTACTGTCAATTAAATCACAGGTGTTATCACGGCCCGTAAGTGTTACTATATGACCTTCGTTGTCTCCTGACTCTTCTACGTCATCAATAAACCCATAAAGTTTTGGAATGCTATTGACGGTAATTGAAATAACGTCACCACGGTTGACAGGAAATGAATCAGGATCACCAGAAGATGCAATAATGCTGAAAGACCCTGTAGCATTATCGAGACTACGACTTAAACTTATTGACTCAAAAAGGCTATAAGACTCTCCGTTTATGGATACTTCTATTTCTCCATTTTTAGATACTTCCATTATAAGCCCTCACTTTCAAGCACTGATA
>CAZRJS010000094.1:0-3909 GCA_964600565.1 Candidatus Woesearchaeota archaeon
CAGGAGCAGTAGTTAAACCAGTCACATCAATAGGATCAAGTACAGGCATAGTCATGTTATAGTCTCTCTGCTGTAGCGTTTAATGCTTGTTTAATAGCAAGGTCTTTTAGCTCTTTTACAGTCAAATCAGGAAGCATCTCAATAGCAAACTCTTTTACAAGTTTGGTTCTCTTTACCTTCTGTCCTTCAACACTTACTGTATAAAAAGACTGAAACACTCTCTCCTGCAAAACATGCAATAGTACTTTAGGAATATACCAACCAGCATCAGCATTGAAAGGTATGAATTTCTTGATACTACCAATAGCAGAATTAGATACACTGATAATCTCTCCAGGCCAATTCTTCCTAGCAGGGTTCATACATGTCAATCTAATCCTAACCAGTCGATTAGCTTCTTTCCTCATCCGAGCATTACGCTGTGGGATAGTTTCTTTCTCTGGTTCAGCAACTACTACTTTGGCTTTCTTTTCACCAGTGTGCTCTTCCATTTTCTCTTTCAATGTGTCAATACCAATAGAAGGATGAAAGTTAATACCCATACGTTTTGCTCTCTCTTTCAATAGATCTAATTCTTCGTTCATAAAGTACCTGCCTTAAATAAAAATACCTCCTCCGAAGAGGAGGTATATGTTTTTGATTAACTATCTACACACGACCTACAGAGTAAACAAGAGCAAGTCTCTCAGGACGAAGTACCATCATCCCGTACCACCATTTAATACTCATAAACCCAGTCTCACCATAAGGATCAGTCCGGTCAGCAACTGCCATACCAGGTTTCTTATGAAAGATTTTAAACTTAGTAGATTTACCATTGGTCTGAAAACCAATAGTAGTGAAAGACTCACTACCAATGACCAGCATAGGATAGACATTATAACGGCTATTAGTTGCCTGATATCCAGCATTGGTTGATTCAAGAGCACCAACTCCAGCCCAATGCATCATCTCAGGAACAACTACTATACGGAACATACCGACAGTACCAATCTCACCATTAAGAGCTGAAGTACCAGCAGCATAATGAGCCAGAGGAATATACGCCTGATTACTGAAATGATCAGTCATACGTTCAATAGTAGGAATCATCTCAGATCCAATAAACAGTGCTCTAGCAGCAGGAATGACTTTGGTATCAACCATGCGAGTACCAGAGATGATCTTTGTCTCTTTGGGGCATCTGTTGTTATCAAGCTCAATTGAGAGAGCAGAAAGATCTGCATAAGTTACTTCACATACTGCCCCTGTTTCACCGGAAACAGTTGCTTTAGTGGTTGCTGTACCAGCATACCTGTGAACACCCACACCATTAAGAATATCAATCTGTAGGGCATCTTCAGTCATCTCAGAAGCACCACGGAGCATCTCTCTATTTACATGCATCTCAAGTTCTGCATCAGTGTCAAAATCAATTGACTCTTGAGTGTAGTCTCTGAAGAAACCAAATTTTTCAATGTCACCTTCAAGCTCTACTCTTTTGAAACCAACACGATTGACTCTTCCACCTGTCTCAGAGAGAGCAGGAAGTTTACCAGCAATGGTTCCTACATCTTTACTTGAACCATACAGATTACCATAACCGGCAGTAGATACTGCACCGATAACGGCTGCTGTTGCAGTGGTAGCATCAGTAGTGTCAGCGTATTTAACAACATTCGTGGACATAGCAATAAGAGTATAACCAGTCTTATAAGAACCATCAGCCCCGTCAGTAGCAACGGTTTCAGCACTTCCCCCATCATTAATATTATCATTAATTGCTGTTACAGCAGCAGCAGAGCCTGCATCTAGTGTAAAGCAGGGATCAGGATAAGTCACATAGAACTGAGTAGTAAGCTGTGCTACAGCAGCAGCATCAATACCCTGGTCATTCACATTCAAATCATCAAGCATGGGTAGATAGTGATAACGTCTAATCTTTTTACCCATGTGTTTAGGCATACCAATTACAGATGCCATAGGAGAGAAGAACTGTTCTTTCTTAAGTTCGATCAGAGCTTTCTTTTGAAAATAAAAGGTCTGAAGCTGATTACCAATGTCACTTCCACTCTGAGACGTATTTGCTGTCACATCACCGTATTCACGAGCCATGATATATTTCCTTTAGTTAAAGACCAATGGTCTTTTTATCAAATTTTTCAAAGTCCTCATCAGACATATCAAGAGGATTAAAATCAACAGGTAGTTTAGATACTTTCTTAGAAGCCTTTGTAGGGCTTGCTGCTTTCTTCTTTGCCTTTCTCCTTAACTCTGTTGCTGGATCAATGGTAGGGGTTACTTGACGAGCAGCATTCCTTTGCGGGGAAGTGGCTGGCACACCCAATTGGCCTTCCTGATCCAAACGATTGCCAGTAAGCTTATAAGCTTCCAGGTCAGACACATTTGTGAATTTACCCATACTTCGATCATATTGTACTGCCGTCATAACTTTGTCATATATACCAGAATCCATATGTTTGTTAATTACAGAAATAATTTGGGGATTCTTAGCTGCTTCGTTACGACTATCTGTGTCCCATTCCTTTGTAACAGCAGTGAGGGTTTTGTTGTAGTTCGGTGAAGTCTCTATACTTTCGAGTACCGAATCTAGGGCTACCTCTGCATCACTAGCTGAATGGTTTTCAGGTACGTATGTTGTCTCTGCTTGAGTATCTACATCCAGAGGATCAATCTCTTTCTCTTTCATCAACTTGGTAATTGCCTCTGGTTTACCTTGATGAATATCTATAAGGAAGTCAAGCTTTGCTTGATCGAGCAAGCCATTATTCTCTAAAGTCTTAAGTGCTTTCAAAGCAGGTTTCATACCTGCCATCTTCTTATGGTAATTAGCTCCCATCTGTTGAAGACGTTTTGCATCCTCAACATTCTTAGGAGTCATCTCTTTACCATTTGCTTGAAACGGAGCCATAAGTTTTTTATACTCTGCTTCGTAATCAATCTTAACAGGATCACCAGAGGGAGGTTCTTCGTCTGTTTTAACCTCTTCTGAAGGTTTTACCTCCTCTTCTATCGAAGAATCTTCTTGAGGCTCTACAGGGTCTTCCTCTTCCTCTGGGTCTTCCTCTTCTGTATTATCATCATCATCTACTACAGCCTCAGTTGGAACTTCCTCTTCAGGAAGTTCTTCCTCTACTGGTTCATCTACTACTGTAGGAGGTGCAAGTTTATCAAAATCTTCATCAGACATATTCTCATAATCAGGTTGTTCTTCTGTGGGAGTTGTTTCTTCTTCACTCATTAGACTTCCTCCCTAATCAAGTAGTCTTTTTCCTCTTCTTGAGACTCCAAAGCATTCTGTGCAGTTACTCCAGTAGTTAGAAGCATATCCAAATAATAACTTAGTGCCCCTATACCTGTAATCTGTCTGTCAATAAATGCTTGGCTCTTGTCATCCTGCATACTGTAAAGAGCTTTAGACTGCACCATGTCTGCTGCGTAGTCCCTCAAATAACCATCTGTAAAGATGATATTGAAATCTGCATTCTTCTGCAATCTCTTTACTGCATCTGCTGTCTCAACAATTCTTTTAGAATGTTCAATGGATTCATTGATTGCATCTAACTCACTCATAGTGGACTACTCCTGATTTGTTTGGTTTAGCTGACTCTTCACTATATCAGCTTTTAATTGATTATTAGCCTTATTATTCTCTTTGTCAATATCCTGAGCATGTGTTGCCCCTGACTGTTTACCCAAGTAGTCAAGATCCTTACCATCTGAATCAGCATGGAGATTTCTTGATTTAGCTTTCTCAGTTGAAGTCTTGGCTTGGTTAAGTCCTGCCTGTGCTCCATCCTTTGCACCACGGTACTGATTAGCACCAGCTTCTGAATTATGTTTAGCAGTAAGAGCTTGCTCTTTAGCAATCTGTGCTTCTAAGAGCAAGATTTCCAACTCTGCTTTTTT
>CAZRJS010000095.1:0-3868 GCA_964600565.1 Candidatus Woesearchaeota archaeon
AAAAAATATCTGTCATTTCAATTTGATTTAGAACTGGAAAAATTACTGTTATCATTTTCTCTCCTTTTTTTATAATATTCTTTCCTTTTTTCCGACATTTTCTTTTTAGTTTCTTCAGAATGATGTTTCCCATAAAATGAATTATTCTTACCTTTCAATTTTTCTCTGCTTCGGGAATTTTGAAATCTTTTACTACTTGCTTCTGTCATTTTCTTTTTAGTTTCTTTAGAATGATGTTTCCCATACATATAATTGCCCTCTCCACTTCTTTTTTGGAACCAAATTTCTAATGTTTCTTCAGAATAAATTCCAACTTTTCCTTTATTCCATGGAGGAATTCCCTGTCTCTTAATATTTTTCCTTCCTGACAATTTAATAGAGTGTTCTGGTCTCTTCTTTCCATAGTTATGATTGTTTTCCCCACTCACCTTAAGAGATATTTTCTTCTTTTGTTCTTCTGACATGAGTTTTCCATAATTAGGATGATTCATCCCACTATATTCAGGAAACTTCTTGCCTTTATTCCATGGTACTTTTCCATACATTGGATTATTTTTTCCCCTAAAATTCTCTTTTTGTTTTTCTGAATGTATATAACCACTTACACCATCTCCACCTTTAGTTAAATTTACCAAAGGACCAGTTCCGAGATCTCTTCTTCCAATAATTATAATAAGGTCTATCTCCGATTTAAATGCAGATTGCTCATCTAAATTTTTTTCTTGAAATATAACTTTTGGTTCTAATCCACAATCTTTTATATGTTTAATTTTATAACCCAACCAGTTTTTATAATAACCTAAATGTTCTCTCCATCTACTACCTTTTCCTTTTCCTACATACATTGGTTCAAATTCAAATAAATAATCTCCATACTGGTATCTACCAGGTTTTCGAGAATCTAAATAAATATATGTATAAAAAATATTATTCTTAATTGTCATTTCAATTTGATTTAGAACTGGAAAAATTACTGTTAACATATCTTTAAACTCTCCTTTAGTATTTGTTCTACTATCTTCTGGAGTATCATACAATAAATTTAAAAAATAATTAAACAAGGGGAGATTTATATTCTCCCCTCTCGTCTAATACCTTTAAGATATAGTAGCCAGTTCTATTATAATACTCCTTTTTGAACTCTGCCTCTCAAAATTCTCTATTTTCTCTTCTATCTCTTCCACAACATCAAATTCTACTTTTTTACTATCTTTTATGTCTCCTAATAATTGAGATAAATATGTCATCACTTTTCTTTTATCAATGGTAACTTTCTTCTTGATATTCTCAACTTCATCTACATATTTATTAATCTTACTTACGATTTCAGGCGGAATCTGAGATTTTGAATCATCTGTATCAACTACAACTTTAGTTGAAATTCTTTCAACTTTTTTTACATAGTTTTTAGTCTTTTGTACTTCAAAAGGAACCGGAGAATTTAAATCATATGTATCAACTTTTTTAGGTACTAACCTTTGTAATGCAATCTTATTAATATAAATCAAAGGATTTCTAATATCTTTTGGGAATACTTCGGTTGGGTTTCTCTCACCAACAAATTTTCTAATTAAATCCCAATTTTGAGTTGATACAAGAGAAAATTCTCTTTTCTTATGTCTTTTGTTTAAAATTTTCTTACATTCTTTATTTATTTCCTCTGTTACAGGAAATGATTTACATATATTATCCCAATCGTAAACTGAATAAGAATCGCTTAATTTGAAATAATGTACATTTCTCTCAAGCTCAAAATAAACACTATTATACATAAATTGAAATCTCATTGATTTCCCTTTGATCCTAAATATTTTCTTTATCTCAAGGGGAGTGAGATAATCTTCTATATACTTTAAAGTATACCTTTCTGGTTGTTCATTTGTAAACCATGGAAAATTTTCTAATATTTTAGTTAAATTATAATGAAATACTTTGGGACTTATTTTTTTATAATGTGTACCCTCTACAAAAGAATTTGTCCTAACGGGATACAAATCATGTGAAGATCTAATTTTAAGTATCTTTATAAATTCACCAGTTGAAACAATTTTGTCTGAACTCATTTTTCCTCCATTTTTAAGTTATAACAGTCAGTTCTATTAAGATATTCTTTTTTGTACCCTGACTATTAAAATTCATCATTTTCTTTTCACTCTCTTCCTCAACATCAAATTCTATTTCTTTACTATTATCAATATCTTTTATCAACTTAGATAAATATATCTCCAATTTTCTTCTATCAAAGTCCATGGGCTGTGTATTTCTGTTCTTGTTCTCATTTGGATTTTCATCCACTACATCTTCCTTCTTGATATTATCCACTATCTTTTCAGGTGGACTATTTGGAAATGGACTTTCTTCTCCAGGCCAAATTCCTGTAATCTTATTAATACCATCAATTACTTCTTTCACCGAGGGGCTAGTATTAAATATAACTTTATTTGCACTTCTATCAACTTTTTCAGGTATTTTTTGTGATACAACCTTACTAATATAACTTAAAGGATCAAGCACATAGTGTGGGAATACATCAGAGCTATTTTTTTCTCCCACAAATTTCCTAATCAAATCCCATTCTGCTGTAATTAGAAGAGTAAATTCTCGTATACCTTTTCTTTTTTTGATAATTTTATTATACTTATCCTTAAGTTCATTTGTTATAGGAAATGATTCACATATCTTATCCCAATCGTAAACTGCAAAAGTTTCATTAACTTTAAAATAATGAACATTTTTCGAAATATAAAAAGAAATATCATCATCAGTAATGATCTTCCGGTTTATATTAGATCCTCTAAAATCAAATAATTTTCTCACTTCCCGTGGAGATAGATATCTTTCAATATACTTTAAAGTATACTTTTCAGGGCGATCTACAAACCATGAAAAGTCCTTTAAAATTTGATTTAGATTATAAAGATAGAAACGACTATCTATCTTTTTTATATAATGTAGACCCTTTATAAAGAATTTATCTCTAATTGGATAAAATTCTTGCTTATCTTTAACTTTTAATAATTTACTTAGTTGTACAGAACCTATATATTTTATTCCATCTATATTTACTTGATGTATATTCATAAAACCTCCATTTTGAGTTGGACTTTTATCAGGGGTATCTTTATTTTTATTAATATTACCAACTTCCCCTTTAAACTTAATACTATTAAATATATCTTGAGCTGGACTTTTATCGATTTTTTCAGGTATTCTTTGTGATACAACCTCACTAATATAATCTAAAGGATCTATCACATCTTGTGAGAATACATTAACAATATCTTTTTTTCCTACAAATTTCCTAATCAAATCCCATTCTGCTGTATGTTTAAGAGAAAATTCTCTCCCTTTTCTTCCGGACATAATTTTATCACCCTTATTCTTAATTTCATTTGGTAATGACTTTGATTTACGTATCATATCCCAGTCATATACAGCATACAATTTATTAACTTTAAAATAATGAACATATTGGAAAAGATTAAAAGTAAAGCCTTTAAATTTGGTCCTCCTGGTTACATTTTTCCATTTAATCTTAAATACTTCTCTAATTTCCTGTGGAGACATATATTTTTCAATATACTTTAAAGTATAGTTTTGAGAATGTTGATCTTCAAGCCATGAAAAGTCCTCTAAAATTAGATTTAGATTAAAATAATATATATGATAACTATACCTTACATAATGTCGACCTTTTATAAAGAAGTTATCTCTAATTTTACCTATTTCTTGTTTTCTTTTAACTCCTAACACTTTTCTTAGCTGCTCAGTATTTAGTTTCGTATTCATAAAACCTCCTTATTTAACATTTCTTATTATAATTCTCTTTCTACAATATCCCTAAATTGTTTCGCCCTTATTTCACAAC
>CAZRJS010000096.1:0-3837 GCA_964600565.1 Candidatus Woesearchaeota archaeon
CATTTTAAAATTATATATTTCTACACCATTATAAGTTTTTACATATCTGCATTTGGATAAATAATATAACCATGATATTTTATTCTTTAAATTCCTATATGCATTATCTGAAATCCTAAAATTGTGAAATTTACGTACAAGTTTTTTTATTTCCGTTTGATCCTGGAGATCTATTTTATTTAAATTTTTTAAAACTGATGGATGTACAAAATCATTTGTATTTTTTAATCTTACAGAAACTTCATTGTATAAACATATTTTTTCAGGAGTAAAAGAAAATTTTGGTGCAAATAAATAATTATCGTTATAACTTGGCATTTGTAGTTTTTTAATTAGTTTTTATCTTTTTGAATTGTCGAGACTTTAATAAACAAATATTAATAATAGTACTTTCTTAAGATGCTGAAAACACAAACTCATCTCTAATTAATATTAGCTTTACTATTTCTTTATTTATTGTATTCAAATTTTTTAAAACTAATTTCTTTTCTTCTACTTTTTTAAAATATTCTTTACTAAATTTTTCTTCTTTAAATATTTTATACAATTCAACATTTATTTTTTGTAATATTTTAGATTGATTAAACTTATTTCTTGTTAATTCATCGGATAATCTTTGTGTATTTTTCATAAATTCCTTTTTATGCCTAACCATTTTTCTCTAAAATCAAGATATTATGAATAAGGTTTTTTAGTATAGTTTCTCCAAAGCAAGTGAATAATTTTAAAACTATAACTATATGAATTGTTATTTATAATTAGACTAAATAAATAAATTAACTTTAAACTACTATAAATACTACGAAGTAAAATCTTATTTAGAACGTTTCTAAATTTAAGTAGAAAAAAAAATAGGGTAACTGCTTTAAACTAAAAAAAGCAGCCTTAAAAGACTGCTTTTGTTACTCAATTGCTATGTTACCACTATACGAAAAGTTGCACCTCTGCAGAGCTTGACGCTTCAAATGTAAATTATTTATTTTAATAATGTGCTTAGAATGATTCTAAATTACTACAACCTGGCTTACTACTGTACTAAAATTAGTTTTATTACCTGAAGCGGTTGCAATAATTTTGCAGTTAGAATAATATTTTAAACCAATAACTGGAGTACCAAAAATTTTATTGTATTCTGTTGTTATTATAAAAGTTTGATTAGTAAAAAGTATTGAAAAAGATTGTATTAATACTAAATCTGTAACTTTTAGAGTTTGACCAGGCGGCAAACCTCTTGACGCATAAATTAAAATTGTTTCTCCAACTGCGCCGCCTACATATCTAACCTGAAAATTTGTTGTTGTAAAAGTTGTTTTTGAATACGTACCCAAAACCAGACTTTGAAAAACTGGGACCGTTAAATTTACTGGAAGATCTGCAGCCAGTAAATTATTATTTAGCATTAAAAATAAATTATAACCATTGTAGTAAGAAGTGACGTTTACCTTGTTTTGAAATGGGTAATTAAACGCCTGATTTGCCCAGTCTATTTTTTCAGCAGCAGAAGTAAGCAACCACCTGGATGAAACAAACTGAATTTTTGCTTGTTGTTGTAATTGCCTGGTTGATCTTTGCGGAAGTGAAAACGCATTACTTTTAACCACTTGACCATATTGTGTTTTTGCAAATACTGAACCGCCTATTTTGCCGCTTATTCTTGTTAAAAGACTACTCAATTTTAATACTGCCATTTTATAAAGGTATTAAAAAAGCGCAAATATTAATATTTGCGCTTTTTGATTTTACTCCTGAACTTTTCTAAATACTATGCTGCAATGGTTGCTTTAATAACTTGCAATGGCGATTGTTGACCATTTGGTAACACATACTTTACACCTAAAAAAATGTTTTCTCCAAGGGCAACTGTTCCAAATTTTGCTTGATAATTAGTAAACGCTTGGCTGCTACTATATGCGTTGGCTACTTCTTCATAAATTTGACGCATTCTATTTTTAATGTATGATGTACCAGCACTCACTTTCGGAGAGCCATAAACTACAATTCTCGCGTTAGCGCTTATACTACTACCCATTAGTAATACCTCGCCACTTGATATAGCAAATACTGCACTTGTTACGATACCCTCGACCATTTCCAACTTTGCTGGTACTGCTGTAAAACTTGCATAACCTGCCAAAGTAGCTGATTGGTTTAATTTTAAGTATAAATTTTTACCAGTTGGCTTTTTTAGATCTCCAAACACGTCTGTCATTGACCAGTCAGAAACTGCACCATTCCAAGCTGCGATTAAATTAGAACTTAAAGCTGACCAACCTTGAGAAAACACAGCAAATGATTGTCTCACTATTGTTTGCGCTGCTGTTTGTGGGTTTGTTGGTGTTACTTTTGTACGTATGTACGCTCCAGCTCTATTTTTAGAGAACACTTGACCACCTAATTTACCTCGACCATCTGCGACGATCATACCCCATTTAATTTTTGCCATGATATTTTTATTTTTACTGTTAAACTCTCAACTTATTTTAAGAGCATTTAAGCAAATATAAAAAATTTTTAACAACACCACTACAAAACCACAAAAAAATGTCTAAAAAGCTATTTAAACTTAATTATTTGCCTATTATTTAACAATTCCTATTGCTGCATTGGTCCGAAATTACTAAAATAATTACTTAATGAATATTTTTGAGGCGAAAATTGAGTAGTCCGATTTCGGCTGCGAGATTTTCGGCGATTCAAAATATTTAGTAAGGAATTATCTCTTTTAGCGTAATAAATTTATTTATAATAAAGGCGCTATTTTACATAATAGAGTTATAACTACAAAATTGTTGCATTTATGCAATTTTGTATTATAACTACTATTATGTAACTTAGGCTATGAGACAAGCAACGAATAAAAGCCTTTTTAGGTTTTTATGGAGTTGGTTGCTGCTTTTAATAAAAAGGAAGAACATTTGCCTTTTGGCAATTGTGATACTTTATTTTTGCGAACGAACATTTGCTTTTTAGCAATTGTGGAGTTTGATTCTTTTACCTTTCTTTTATGTGGCTGGTAAATAACCTAAATTTGAAGAATACCGTTTAAATAGCTGCGCAAATACTTTTTTTACTTCATTTTTTAGTTGATGAAAATCAAAATAAATAACTGTACAATACCGGTGTACTACATATTTTACATGCTTTGCTTTTTCTATTATACTATCTGGAGACCAGTTAATTTCATCTATATAATGTGAAATTGATTTTAATTTACTTAACGATCTGCTACAAAACCACAAACGAATACTTTTTGAATTTTCTTCATTGTCTAAAGGATTATAGCAGTTTTTATCCTCATTATTTTTACCAAAGTATTTCGAAATGTAACTACTAATTTTTTTTCCATTTGATACGCTTTTTACGTCTACTGAATTTGGGTTTTTAAATCCGTTTTTTCTTAACAAAGCATATCTTTTGGCTACACTGGTAAAACTGTAATATTCGTTGTTTTCAATTACTTTACCATAACGAACTGCATTTTGTACAGTATAAGAAAAATATTGTGACAAACTCATATTCATAAATTTTTCAGAATATTTATCTACATAACCACCTTTATTAATAATTCTATTCCATATTTTTTGTGCAAGAAAGTAATCGATGTAAGTGTCTGTAACTATGTGGTAATGTACGTTTGAATTTTTCTGAAACTCTAAACGCCATACAAAATTATTCATGCCAGTACGTTGCTTTATTTCTGTAATAAACTGGTTTAAATAGTCCTTTGTTATGTGTGCAGTTGTATGTACTTGTTTACTTGGTAAAGTTAAAGTTAAAAATAACATTTTAAAATTATATATTTCTACACCATTATAAGTTTTTACATATCTGCATTTG
>CAZRJS010000097.1:0-3818 GCA_964600565.1 Candidatus Woesearchaeota archaeon
CAACTCTAGCTCTTTTTTTGCAAATTCCACTAAATTACTCATCGTCTATCTCCTCGCCCATGTAGTACGGGCATTTATCCCCAAGGAATGACCTCAAGTCCTTGGCGAATTGGTTAAATGTTTCGGGCTGTACGAATCTTGGTGTGAACTTGAGCATCATAAAAGCTGTTCGGCATATGTTGTGGTGCATACAGGTTGAGCAGGATCTATCCGATGGGGCTTGATCCTCCAACTCGGTGATACGGTCAAGCAGTAGGGACTTTTCTCTGTTCCATTCTTCGGTCATGGTTTCCATCCTTCAATTGTTTTATTCGGTGCAGACCACGCATTTTCAATGGCTTTTTTAACAGAACTACCCTCCCCCGTTTTAATCTGGTCGGTATGAATCATTTCGCACCTACACCAATTCATACCAGTACCATCTGGATGGGATATATTTTTGATAACAAAATCATAAGATGGACCACACTCTATTAACTCTTCTACTGTCTCTGGTTCCTGACAATCTTCAATTGATTCCATGTCTGACCTCCGTAATGTTTAGTGAGGAATTGAGATTACAAGGTATCCTGAATCCCGCATTTCCTCTTGTGTATTTTAGAATTGGTATGTTTGAATTATGACCAACACCATCAACCCTCTCAATACCGAATAGCAGTGTAGCTGAGTTCTCAATTGATCCGGTTTCTTTGCCCGATTGCAAGCCAAGTATCACTTCTTCGTCAGTCGATGACCGCTGCACCTGACTGGCAACAATGACAATGGAGCTAGTGGATTTGGCTATTCGTTTCAGGGATTCAGCTATGGTTGAGAATCTTTCATATCGGGAATGCTTGCCCTCAAGTACCATAAGTTGAAGGTAATCTACGAGAATGATTTCTGGTTTCTTTCCTATTTTTAATTCCGAATGGATAATAGCTTTTTCCATGATTTCTGGGGTAAGTCCTGTCCTGTCCCAACAGTAAATATGATCATCTTTGCCGAGAGAATATTTGTGACCCTTGGCATAATCTTGCCTAATTTCCAGAGCAGTTCTGTGTGACCTCATTCCAACCTCTCTGAACCTGATCTGTTCTGCGGTAAGTTCAAGTTGGAAGAATAATACCGTGAGTGGTCTAGCAGCATGGGCTATGCCCTGTAATGCACTACTTTTGCCACAACCAGTAGCACCAAGCAACACGGCCAGATCACCGGGATACAAGAACCCACTATTGCCAAAACCTTTCAGCCATTTATTTAGGTCAAGTTTACCAGCATCACCCAATTTGGCTTGTTTCTGAGCCAGTGTATCTCTCTCTGCTTCGGAATAAATCGGTATCTCAATACCGCCATACAAAACAACAGCATCATCAACTAGATCTTTTGCCCTACCCCCTGCCTCAAGATAGTCGGTGATATCTTTGTGCGGTGATGGGATCGTAACTATCTTTACAACCTTTGCCAGCCTAGAAACTGATTCCAAAACTTTCTTTAAGTGTATCTTGCCTGCGTCATCATTGTCCGGGGCTAACACCACCTCTTTGCCCTCAAGGAACTGGGAATAAGCGTCTGTCCAATTACCCGAACCGCCAGGATTAGTGGTCGCAACAATCGCCTCGTATTCATGCAAAGAGTCGCAATCTTTTTCGCCTTCCCCGATCCAAACAACATCTGATTTTAATACATTGGGGAGATTATACGGTACTCGGTCAATTCCCTTGAGATTTTTGATATCTTCTCCATCCGGTCCAGTATGTCCTTGGCTGAATCCTTTCGGATTATAGCGTTTAACCCAGAATAGTTCATCCCCAAACTCGTCTTGATAACTGTAGGTTGCTACGAGTTCGGTGGGTTTATCTTCTGCTTGAACACGTGTTCCTTCAATGGGAGGAGGAGGTTTTTGATTAGCAATTGGTCTGGGAGGGAGTATTGCTTGGTCATGGTACTTTTCAAACACCTGTTTCTCGGTTAATCCCTCAAAGTGGACTATGGCATCTATCACTGTTCCACTCCAATTACAACTATCACAGTACAGGCGGGAACTATTGGGTATAATTCTCAGTGAAGGTGTGTGGTCAGCGTGATTCCAGCATAGGGTTTTGTAAGTCCCCTTGTCTCGTTTGAAATTTGGGTCATGGGTGGTCATGTATCCCACGAGATCAATGTTATCTTTAATCCATTCTGCTACTGGGTTCATTATACACCTCCCCTAACAAATGGTTTTTTCGGTGGAGGGTGGTTGATATATGATCCGGCTATAGTTGCATAATTTGGAGCTGAAGCATATTGGGCTGGTGTATGAGAACAATACCCTTCAAAACCAAGGATAGTTTTTTCTGGCCCATAAATGCCTATGATTTTCTTTAACGCCGTGACGGATTTGTCTATCGGCAAAATACCACCATAATGTTTTATCCATATATCCATGAATGGAGTTAACCAAGTATCTTTACCCTTCATCGTTTTTGGTGGTGGTGGCGTAGCCACTACTTCTTTCTTTACCTTCTTACTTTCTTTACCTTCTTCTTCTGTCTCCGTTTGCGTTTCGCATGCGTTCCGCTTGCGTTTCGGTTTGCGTTCCGCTTGCGTTTCGTTTCCGTTCCGTTGTTTGTTGTAAGCATTGTAATTACAAACAATTAACCGTGTCGTTACCGTTTCGTTATGCGTTTCGATTGCGTTCCGATTTTTGAGCATCCCAAAAAACCTCACCACTTTGGATTTTGACCACTGCCATCTCATGGCCCAAGTTTCAATGGATTTAAGGGACTCTCCACGGTAGCAAATTAAGTTCTTTAATCCGATCTGCACTTTCTCTGGTTCCTTTGAATATCGTACTGTTAGTAAGATGTCTATCCAAGCCTCCGCTTTAGAAAAGACTCTTGGTTCTCGCCATAATTCATTGCTTTGAAACTCCCTCCAAAGCCTTAAAAATCCTTTGTGCATTGTTTCCCCCCAGGGCAAAAAAACGAACCCCCCGAATCTCTGATGCCCTGGGGAACACCGCTGATGAACATAGCCATACAGCTTAAAAGAGACCGGGGGGTCGTATTTGTTAAAGTAAAAAAAATTGCCATATAGCTTAATTCATTCATGGTATTCCCCAGTGTTAAATTTAACATAAGCTATACCTAGGAGTTTGTCAAGTGGTCGAACCATTTATTTTTTTGAATAGGTAGAGAGGTAAGTTCTGGCTTGAATAAAGATTTCATCCCAAGTCGCTACGAACATTTCTGCTCGCTTACTACCACAATCAGTTAACCATCTTAGCCTCCAGTTCAAACATCCTTCTGGCGTTCTAAGAGTATCCCTTGTTACCCGAACCACCCCACTTCTATCCCCAAACTCTTTGTCACTGATGTAAAATTCAGTTATATATACTTCCATTATCCCTCCCTCCATATTTCCCTATCCCGTTCAATCTGTACCCAGTCAATACATACCAATATTACTACACAACCACACAAGAAGTATGTATATTCAAAGATAGATACTATTAGGTTTATAAACTCGGCTACTTGTGTCATGGGTTATCCTTTAAAGAACGGGACGGTCGGTGCCCTTACACCGAGACGGCCTGAGAACCGTCACCCGGATTAAGTCCGCCCCGCTCTATTTGATTTTCCTTGTGATTTCGGTCATTAAATCTAATACGTCCGTAGCAGGTATCCAATCTTGTCCGAAAGGTTGTTTGCTCACTTTTGTTATTTTCTTCCTCAACGCCTTCCATCGCTTCTCCAGGATGTTTATTCTCTTGCGGAGTTTGGCTTTTTCAAGTACCACATCTTCAATAACCGCTTCATGGGCATGGTTATCTAGTTCCATCCAATACTTGAATGGTT
>CAZRJS010000098.1:0-3782 GCA_964600565.1 Candidatus Woesearchaeota archaeon
CTTTCTGAAAGAAAATTTAAAAAACTTTTAATTATTTCCGATAACAATTCCTTTTATTTTTTTATTCATAGTGTTTTGCGAAATATTGATCAATCTCATCCCTTAATTCAATGCCCACTCGCTCAAAAATATCAAGTAAATCTTTGTAAGTATCTTTACCACCAAGAAAATCCCAAAATTCATTAGCTACTTTAAGTTCATTCTCTATATCAAGCATTCCTCGCATTGTCCAGCGAGTATATGGTTTTGGTTCGTAAGGATTATACGGGATAGCTATAAATGTATTCACTTCCGCATCTGGTTTGTTTGCTAACATTATAGCGACCCATTCAAGTAATGTGCGTTTGAATTCTTTAAAACCACCGATATTTGGTTTTGCTGTCTTAATATCAAAAAGATAATAAACGCCTTCTTTTGATTCAAACATTAAATCTATTCTTGTTGGCTTAACTGTTATCATTTCGCCTGTTTGGCAAACTTTTCTTATTCTTTTAATTTCTTCTTTTTTATTCGGAGTAGTAGTAGCCGTAACAAGTTCATCGATAATTTTTTGAATCTCATTTTGGGCGAAATCACTGATTTGTTTTCCTGCAACTGCTTGCGTAGTAGCCATTTTGAAATTTTTTCGAGCTAATGCTAAACCTACTGGTTCAAAAATACTTGTCCCGAAATTAGTATTTAAAGAATGGATAAAGGAATATAGAGCAAGTCTATCCTTGCCAAGTAAACGAGTATGAAAAGGCATTGAAGCTGGTTCTGGTTTGTAATTTTTGAATTTATGTCGTAAAGCGTTCTTTAAAACATTTTCAATGTCGCTGATTTGTTGTTTTAATAAACTCATATATTTTTAAAATGAAAAATTATTTCTGAATAAGGGCTTTTGCCACGTTCAGTACGATTAAGTACGGGACGTTTGTATTGATTAACAATTCTCATACCCGCTTTTTCTGCTATTTGCGGATATAAATTCCATTTATCATTTGCTACTAAAAAAACATCAAAATTATTAGAAAGAAACTTTTTAGAATTTAATAAGACTTGTGATATTCCTTTCACGTAAGATTTTTTAGCTTCCATCCCCTGGCCTTTGTATAAAGGGCCGATTTCTAATTCATCTTTTCGTTCGAAACCAAAAAGATCATATGCGTAAGCATGTTGTTCGTGATAATCGATTTGTCCAACGTAAGGAGGTGAGGAAAAAATACCTTTAATTTTTTGGATTTCAAAAAGTTTATAAAATTTTTTATTTCTTAATTTTATCTCTCGCGCGACATCAACGGTTCTTGAATCACCAGCAATTGAAGCCCAATGGGTACCATTTTTTAATCTCTGAAATTCTTTTATTCTCGTAATGGTATCATTCGCATAACGGTTAAACCAGTATTTGATTGAAAAAAGAGGCTTGCAGATTTTTTTATGTTTCCAACAGTAATAAGTAGTAATTTGCGGTTCTTTAAGCGTCGCCAGGTCTGAATGAGTTGTGGCTCTACAAGAACGAATCGTTCTGCTAAGGATAACAGCTAAAATTCTTTTATTTTTTCCATCTTCAACTTTTTTAATTTGGTCAAAAGCAAAATCAATTTCTTCTCGTATATTTTTAATATACCATTTATCAAGAAAATTTTTATTTTTATTTTGTTTAAGTTCGATTTTATATTTAGCAATCAACTTTTTATAAATATTCAAAAAATCTTTTTCTTTTTCAACTGAATATTTATTCTCATCAATTTCTCGTTTGTAAATTTTTCTTTTAAATTCTGGTGAAGGAAAGTTCTTATTGTTAAATCTAGTAAGTTCAAAATAAAGCTCTTTTTCGAATTCCTCTATCTTCCCGTCGGTTTCAAATTTAGTAATCACTAAATTTATGTTTCTTATCTCTTCTATTAGTGAATCCAAATTATAATCTAATAATTTGGTGTCTGTTATCATACAGTTAAATTGGGAAACATCAATTCCTATTGAATGTATGCCGAGTTCATTTGCCTGCACTAATGTTGTCCCCGATCCCGAGAAAGGGTCTAAGATAATATCGCCTTTTTTAAAAAAAGATTTCTGCTTAAAATTGTCAGTGTGGTTATCAATAAAATATTCGACCAATTGCGGTATAAATTTTCCTTTGTATGGGTGCAATCTATGGACATGTTTTGTCGTATCTTTTTCACGCAAATTATCAAAAGATAAATTCCAGTTTAAATCATTGCCAAGTTTCTTTTTCCACTCAATCTCTCTTGTGCCATTGAACGACTGGTAGTAATTTTTTAAATCATAAACATTTATTTGCGTATTGCCATTTTCCCCATATTTTTTTATTTTCCCATATTGTATAAGATAAGAGATATTAGATTCGCTTATATCGCGACCCAAAAAAGAGCTTGCCCATTCGCACGCTTCTTTTGGCGTAATTAATTTTTTAGTTAACACTATGTCCATGATCACGTCTTTGTAACTATTTTACTATAAAAATTGTTTTTTGGCGATTTTACGACTAATTTACTGTGGGCCTTTTAATTACATATTTAACAACTCCATTTATTAAAAATTTATCTGTTTCGTGAATAAAAATTGTTGGGTGGTTTTCTGTCGATTGGGAAATTAAAGAAATAATTTTATTTTTTGAATCCGAAAATAACTTTTTTATATTTGCGCAATTATCAATTATTGCTAAAACATAATCATTGGGTTGCGGTTGTTTCTTTGAGTCTACTATTACATAGTCACCGTTTTCAATACTTTGACCGTCAATGTTCGCTTTATTCATTGAATTTCCAGTGGCTTTAATTGCAAGTAAACCGTCGCTATCTTTGATTATATTTTTTGAAACTTTTATATATCCTTCTAAATTTTCTTCAGCAAAAATGCTTGCATCACCACAGTTTGCTGATCCTAAAACTGGAATTGCTAAAAATAACCCTTTTTGTGGTTCTTCGTTTTTTGTGCGTTTTATTACACCAGTTTTCTTATCAATTTTAATAAAGCCCTTTTCTACAAGTTTTTTCAAATGGTAAGAAATCTTAAAAGGGTGAGGTTCTCCAACTAATCTTCCAATCTGCCTAAGCCCATCTCGTTTTAGGTTTATTTTGTCAGCGAAATTTAATATTTTTTGTTGAATTTGATGCATATTTTGGATTATTGTTATATGGGCAGTATAGCTTTTTATATATTGTTTGTCAAATATTTTATTAAAGCGTCAAATCGTTGACAAATAGTTGATCTTTTGCTAAGATGAAACCATAAAACTTCAAAATCAAAACGGGGCTTGGTCGAACCCTGCTTGAAAATGTGTCAGGTCGATACCCTAAATACATTAAATAACTTATACTCGTAGGATAGCATATTTTCATATTTTTGGGGAAACTTAACCATTAATTAAAAATTTTTATGTATATAAAAGAACATTGGTCAAATGAAAGAATTTCGGATGTTTGGAAAAAGGGAAAAATTGTTGGCGATAATGATCCGAATATTTACAGGAAAGACGCTTGTGGTGCATGGATACAATTTAGTAAGCATGGAGATAGAGATGCGAAGTATGGATGGGAAATAGATCATATAATTCCAGAAGCACATCACGGGAGTAACGCTCTCTCTAATCTTCAGCCTCTACATTGGAAAAACAATGTTGCGAAAGGAGACTCTTCGCAATTAGAGTGTGTCGTGAGGGATTAGTATCTCACGGTCAAGCAAGATAAAACTGCCTCATCGGCGGTTTTATCTTGTTAATAAAATAAGTTTATAATATTTTCTCTTTTTGTTTGTAGTAGTCCTGTCTTGCTTGAACTAAC
>CAZRJS010000099.1:0-3755 GCA_964600565.1 Candidatus Woesearchaeota archaeon
GCAAATACTCATTGATTCGTGATTGACTGCTCCTATATCGTCAATGATGTAAACAGATGTATTGTCTGAAGCACCACCGAATATATCACCTGTTACGAAGGCTGTGAAGTTCGGACCCGATACCACAAGTTTTCCTTCAAATGTCTTTAACCCTGTGATAACATCAGGGAATTTCTTGTATGAGAATGCAGAAACTAACTCGAAGTCACCTAATGGATTAGCCAAAGTTGTTCCATACAAGTCTGAAAAGTATAACCTGGTAGGATCCGAACTAGGCACATAGAACATATAGTTCTTATGCTCGTAGATTATGTTTGAATCCGGTACGGTTTCTATGTCCGTAACTGTTGTTCCGTCATACTTTGCTACTGTTGTTCCGTCACAATAATATACATAATACTTAGTTCCGTAAAGTTCGATTCTTACGAGTGCTGCAGTTACTGTAGTCAAGGCATCTCTATCAAGTGTTATTGTAGTTCCAACAACATTAGAAACCACTGCTTCTAAATAAGCACTCGAAAGTCCTGCACCGTCTATTATAATGGTTTGCCCTATCGCGAACCCTGTAGCATCAGCTACGACTAAAGATGCGGTAGAGGACGTTATAGAGCCTGTGGTGGTGGATTCTTGACCTTGATAGTTTACCCACCTTATCTTATTTCCTGTTAAGCCTGAATCGAATTGAGTCTTGGTATCAAATGCGGTAGTGTAGCTTATTGTGAAATCATCTAGTGAAAAGGTAGTAGTTGAATACTTTGTCTTTTCAAAACTTAATCTTATCTGTATGTATCTATTAAGGTTTATTGAATCGCCCGTTAATGTTACAACTCCCCAATCTCCAAACCTAACTCCATCACTTGAACCTTTTGCGTATATTGTTATTGTGCCTTCCCCCGAAGGTATGGTTTTGTTAAACAATAAAGTGTTCAATACTGGTGTTTGAGTCAAGTCGTATATTTTAGAAATGTATTCTCCATCCTCGTAATCCGTATAGTAGAAATAGAAATCATCATAATAATAATCTTCTCTGCCATCGGCTACACCATATGCTTTACTAATTACACCGCCATGCGAACCGCTATAAGTCTTATCTACAACTGTAGGTGTATCATTGTCGTATATATTCACTGTGAAGCTACCACCACTTTCGATAAATTCAACTTTTATCACATCGTTATCGGACATCACATAATTAACAGAGTGAACCAATACACCGTCAATGTAAACTTTAAAGAAATCCTCTGCGGGATCGTCATTATGGTTTACTAACCACACTTCAACTAAATCTTGACTGTCTTCTGATTGAAACTTAATTTTAGAGTCCCAATCAGCACTTCCACCAGGAATAAACCATCTAACTAATCCGGTAAATTCAAAATTGTTTTTAATCGCTGGAAGCTCAAGCGTTTTTGAATATTCTGAAACAGTAGAACTAACGCTACTTACCGAAGTATCTATTGAAACTTTATCTCCAACTGTCGATAGTTGTGTGTCGAATGTCCCGAGTGCAAACTCTGCTGTTGTGGTTACAACTTCGGTTTCTGCTGTACCACTCAACTTATAAGCCTTGTCATCTGCACCAACTACTATTGTTTCACCACTTGAAAATTTAGCTGTGTGGATGCCTTTAGGACTTCCGGTAGTGGATAGGTCTAGCAACTCTGCTAAACCCCCACGTTTGGATATTCTGCCCTTAGAGGTGTCAACATTGAATGCGAACGGCATAACATTAGATGGTATATTTTCTTGTTCTGTGTTTGTACCCTTAAAGCTGTTTAATTTTATGAATGGCATCTTACCACCCCTCTTCTATTTCTGTTGATTCCATAACTTCTCTTGAGTCTAAATCATTCTTGCTATTGAGAAACTCAGTGTAATACTTTTCGTAATCTGTATCAATATTGTATTGCATCGCTATTCTCGAAAGTGCAAAGTAACCAAGTATGTAATCGTCTGTTGATTCTATCGTGTCGGTTACTGCAGTTATTTCTGCATATCCTTTGTAATAGTAAAGTTTCAATCCGTTTGTTACGTCTGCTGAAGGTTCGTATATATTGATTTCGTTGTTGAATATAAAGTATTCGTTTTCTCCTAGCACCGCTTTAACCGGAACGTGTATTAATTCTGTGTAGTTTGTTCCATCTTCGGTTATCATAAGCTTATTTAAGTCCACACAATCGACTGGCAAGGCATACTTACTCGTGCCACTAACTATATCCGCTACCGATTCAACCCCTATTACTACATAATCTCTGCATTGTGAGATCCCTTCATTAAAGAACATTATCCAATCTTCATCAGTAGTTGTATAGTTTATTTCATCGGGTTCCAGTATTTTATTTGACCATTTAATTAATCCACTTACTAACATCATTGCACCTCCCATATTGTTGTAGGCTTGGTCTGCTTGTTCCATACATCTTCATCACTTATGAATTCAATCATATTTATGTAACTTTCAAAGTAAGTGTCTGCGTCAAGGTATGCCATTGCGTAAATACTAGGCCGAAGCTTGATTATATACCCGTAATCTCCACCTACGTTTAATGTGTCGATAAGGGTAACGGTATTGTTTGTGTTTAACTCATAAGCCTTAGTTGCTGCTCCGCTCGGGCCTATCACATACTCGACAATAAAATGCGAATCATTGACTTGAACTATTGAACAGTTGTACCCGTTATCCTTTTCGTTTACAACGGAACTTTCTTGTGTTAAAACATAATTATCCATGCCGAATACTTTTATCAAGCTGTCATTTGTTGGAGAAGAACCCGAAGTATACACTAGTATGTATTTATCATCAGGCATTTTCAATAAGGCAAAATAATAAGTTGCGGTTTCGTCGTGTGTTAAAGTTGATGTTAATGAAATATTGTAACTTCCATCAATTTCAAACACCCTTATCACACCTCTTTCGTCTGTGGTTTCGTTAGCTAGCATAAAGTGAGTATCATCTACTTTTGTCATTCCAGTAGAAACACCATTGTCACCATTTACATAAGTGTCTATCAAGGTTATATTATAGCTTGAGTCAACAGAAAAAGATTTCACCCTAGATGTTTTATCTGAAAAATCATTTGTGGATAACACGCAATGTGTGGAGTCCATAGTGATTAAAGCATCATATCCACCACTTGTTCGCGCACCATGTTGTAGCGAATCAATGATTGATATTTCGTAGTCACTGTTGATTTCAAATGTATAAGCAGTTTGCTTATATGAACCCTCATAGAATGCATACGAAACCATTAAGCGAGAGGCGTCGAGTAAACACATTGTAAAGTTTATAGCCATTATATATTTATCGCTTGAATACGTATCTAATACCGTTAATTCTCCGTCATACTTAAATATTCTTAAATACATTGTTTGGTTCGCTAGGTATCCAACAACAAAATGTTCATTGTCTATTCTTTCTATTTTATATAACCATCCATCTTCTGTGTTTTCAAATTGCAATAAATCTTCAAGTTCAAACTTTACAGAATCAGAACTCAAATTTGTACTCACTCCGTCTACAACTTGCCATGACATTTACACCACCCCTAGTATCAAATTGATTATGTCAGCTTTGTTCAAAGTAGAGTAACCTGAAATGTTGTTATCTCTGCAATGCTGTTCGAGTTCTGCAACCGTCATAGCTTCGAGTGTTTTAGTGTCAAGTTTAGGGATTACTTCTTTCTTAATGATTTCCTTCCTCATTACCTCTTTCTCAATGATCTCTTTATCAATCGAAGCCTTCGCAAACTTAATAT
>CAZRJS010000100.1:0-2301 GCA_964600565.1 Candidatus Woesearchaeota archaeon
GACATTTTATCTGGTACAAGATCAGATACATCAACTACAACTTTTAAATCAGTAATTCAAGACTCTATTACTAAACTTAAACTAGAAATAGAAAAAAATTATTTAACATTAAATGATGAAATACGTGATGAGTCTTTAAAAACCGAAGACCCAAATTTAGATAAAATAGAAAAAAGATTGCGTTTAACAAGAGACAACAAAACTTTGCCGGCAATGGCAGAACTAAAAAGTTATTCAGACAAATTGATGCCGTTCCTAGATAGCTTAGAGGAATCTGGTGAAATAAAAGACTTAAATGAATTAAAGAAAGTTGAAGGATGGGATGCTTTACCAGAAGACTTAAGAGAATCTTTTAACGTGGAGAACTTGGATCTTTCAAATATAAAAAAATCATCAATAGAATTATCTAGATCAATATTAACTTATTTAGATAATGTCTTAGGTAGACTAAAAGAAGAATATGATGACTATGAGATTCCAGACTCAGAAATAAAAGACTTAGTAGAAAACTCTAAAGATGTTTCATTCGACAAACCTATTGAAGAAATGATAGCAACGATGTTAACAGCAGTAAAAGACTCATATGATATAAAAGACGACGTGTCGATAGACGGGTTGGATGAAAGAATACAAGGAATTATATTAGATTATTTATCTGATAATTTGGATGATAAATTTAAACAAGATTTACCAAGTAGTAAAAGTAGTAAAACTTCAATTAAAGAAATAGAAAATTTATCATTATCAGGCTCTACAGAAGCAGAAGTAAGAGCGGTATATATTGAACAATTAAAAGACTTATTGGATAAAGATATTGATTCTATGAAAGGCTTAACTGATGTCGAGTTAGCAGAGAAAAGAAAAGAATTTGACGATGCAAGAAAAGAAATAACAAACTCATATAAGGCCTTATTAAAAAGTGAAGGTATTGCAATTGGAGAAGAGACTGAACTTTCAGAAGAGCAATCAGATTTTAAAAAAAAAGCTACTAAAGAACAGACATCAGCTATAAAGGAAGTAGATAGAGCAGAGACAGAATTTTTTGCTACTCTTAAAAAGTTATTTGGGTTAATTGATGCAAATAAATTAGAAAAAGAAATTAAACAAATTAAATCAAAGTTAGTAGACGATATTACTTCACTTATATCTGATATTAGTAACGACTTACAATCAGCTGAGGGCGAGATGTCAAGAATTACTGGATATATACTAGAGGCTGGATCTAATATATATACCTCATCTAAATCATTGATGGAGTCAATCGATTTAATAAATGAAGGTGTTAAAAGTGGAGCTATAAAAGAAGGTGGATTTGTAGAAAAGGCTTCTAAAGCTGTTGCTGTAATTTCATATACTAGAGAATTGGCGGCACTAGTTGCTAATTTATTGGCATCAATTATTACTGATGGACTAGATGAAATAGCAGACGAATTAGAGGAAGAAGCTGAAAAGATTGATGAATTAGTTGATATTAGTAAAGAACAATTAGTTGAACTTAAAAAACAAAAGTTTGCAACAAATGTATCTAAAAGTATAGTATCTGCAAATAATCAACGGGCTATTACTGCGGAAAAAGAAGAAAAATTAAATGAAATAAAAGATAAAGCAGAGCAAATGAGAATCAGCGATGGCAATGTTAATGTTGCAAGTGCTGTCTCGGCTGCACTTGCAGCCGCTACCGCTGGGGTTCTGACTGGGAATATAATTGCAGCGGTAGCTGGTGGTGTATTTGGTTTTTTTAGTGCTAAAAAAGAAATGGAAGAAGCACAAGAAAAACAGGACGCATTTATAGAAAAAACAGAAGATGAGATAGAGTCATTACGAGATGAAATAGAAGATTTAGAAGATTCTATGGACGATATTTTAGCTGGTGTATTTTCTGATTTAGGATTAAGTGTAGCAAATCTATCACAAGCATTAATAGCATCAGATAAAAGTGTTACCAATATAGGTACAAGTACAGCAAATTCAATATTTAATAGTAGTATGATGATAGCTGACGCTATAAGTCAATTTATAAACGGTGATTTAGCATCATTTGAATCAGATTTTACAACTAAATTAAAAGAAATACAAGAAGCTATAAAGAATGCTACCACAGAAGAAGATTCTTCAAAGTTTATGCAGGAAGGGGCAGAGTCGTTAGTAGCATTATGGCAAACATATGCTAATGAAGCTATATCAACCAATGAGAAGATAATAGACGCTTTTAAGGATCAGTTAAGAAAGATAGGTATGAGTGAGATTGAAATATCTTTAGCTGTATCTGGTGGGGAACTTGGTGGGGCAGTTCAAGAGTTA
>CAZRJS010000100.1:2401-3731 GCA_964600565.1 Candidatus Woesearchaeota archaeon
CGCTATGTTGTTAGATCTAAAAGACGATACTTTAAAAGAGATAACTACAAAAGTCTTAAAAGAACAAGTTGAACTTGGAATTATAACAAAAGAACAAGCTGTAAATAAAGTATACGAAATTAAGCAACAAGAAGTTTTAAACTCTATATACGAAGATAACACACTATTAATAAATGAAGACATCGTATTAAGTAAAATTAAAATAGAACAATTAACAGCACAACTAGAGATAGCTAAGGAAGAAGATGTTTTACAAATTACATCTTTAAAGAATCAAATAAAGTTAGAAAAAGATAGATTCGATTTATTAAGATTAGAAGATAAAAGAAGTGAACAAAACATACTAAAAACACTTTCATTATTCACAGACATTGAAGATGAAATGTACACTGTGTCTGAATTATGGCAAGATTATAATTTAGCTATAACACAAGGAAATAAAGAAAATGCAACAAAAGCATTACAATCATTAGCTGAAATATCTACTAAAGGGATTTTAACACTTCGATCTGGGATAGCTTCTGCATTATCAGAGGGTATAAAAGATGGGTCTTATGCTAGTAAAGACATAATAAAAGAGTCAATAGGAGAACAATTATACGCTACTATTGTTGAAAATATGACAAATGGAATATTGGCTACTGACGCTATTGAATCAAAGATAAAATCATTATACACATCAATGTCAACATTAACAGCAGGACAGTTAGCAAGTGGAGTAAATTCTATAGTGGATTCTATGAGCGTATCAATAGATAAAGCAATAGAATTTTCAGAAATATTAAAAGATAGTTTGAATTTATTTGATCCAGACGAACCTATAGTATTTTTTGATGAAACAAATTTACAAGACATGAAATCATCAACTGAAAGTGACCTTAATACCGGAGACGTTGTAGGAGAAGAAGCTGAAAAAGAGCTGTCTTATACAGAAAATTTGTTACTATTAGTAGAAGGTGCTTATGCATCATTATCAGAGATTATTGGAAGAAGCACAGAGTCAGCCGATGCTATAGCAACAATAATGAATAGCACAATTATAGATTGGAGTACGTTGTTTAGCGAATTTGGTACTACTATAAATAACGCTGTAAATAATTTAGATTTAATCTCAAAATCAGATATAAGTTTAGATGCTGCTTCTTATGCACCTTTAGTTGAAGAGATTACTGATCTCAGTGGTGTTTTACTTAATATACCAAACCAAACAATAGAAACTGATTTATCTCAGACTGCAATAACAGCGTTAGAAACCTTTGCTAAATCAATGGACACATCTAATATAGTTGAAGAAATAGAAAATACAAATGTTATACTTGAAAGAATAGAA
>CAZRJS010000101.1:0-3680 GCA_964600565.1 Candidatus Woesearchaeota archaeon
CACCGTTGATAACAACTTTTAAATTATCTAAAGCTTTTTTTATACATGCTCCCATAAATCTTAATGCTTCAGGTGCATTATCAAACTCTCTGTCGAATGATTTAGCAATGACTGCTTTCATCATGTCGTCATGTTGTACGCCGATTTCATCAAGTGTTAGGTGATCGTTTGCCATTTCGTCTTACCTCCTGTCTTACAATTAATAAAACTATCATATCAACCCGAGAATTAAGAAGAAACTTTCTCCGGTGATATTCCCTGCGCTGCCTGAACAATAATCTCAACAGGAACATTTAAGGATTCTGCTATCGTTTCAGCCATGCCTATCATTTTCTGTTCTTCTGCTTTTTTCTCTAAATCTTGTTGTCTTGGTATAATTTTGTCAACAGGCATTTTTAAAGACTTAACGTTCTCCCTGAGAATTTCAGCCCGACCTTCCATACCAATAATAGCCATATCTGTTTCATTGTTTGTTCTATCCAGAAAATTTTCTCTTCGTGCCTGTGTCGTATCTTTCTGTATTAAATAATCTGAAGCTCTCGCTGTGATTCTAATATCACCGCTGGCTTTTTCAGGTTCGTACATCATAACCGACAACCATGTTTCTTCGACTATTGGAACGATCATCTCTTGATCAATACTGCCGATAACATCTTTCATTGTTTTTGTTGCAGCTTCCATCAGCATTGATAACCCGGTTGCAGTCTCCCCGGCACCACCAACATCAGAACTACCAGACATATATTTAGGGATACCTGATATTTCATCTGCCTGGTTAAATATCTTTTCATATGCGCTTAATAATTCATTAGAATTACTTTCGGGTTGAAACCACCCCATAGGAACGCCATTAGTGAGCTCAAGATCTTCTGTAGTAAATTTCCAAACCTTCATAGGATAAACACTGGTTTCATCCTGACCATTAGGAAAAGCATCGGTGTTAACCCACTGTTGTGGACCTGAAGCAATACCCATATTCGCAACCCAAGCTCTAACACAAGCATTTCCCATCTTCTGAATATCTTTCAGGACATCAGGAACACTATCACCCCAAAAAGATTCATTAGAATTCGAATAACAAGCCTTGTAAACTCCACGTTTTTTTAATGGATGAGGGTTTATTTTTGCAGAAATAACAATAGAACTGATTAAATATGCAATTATTTCATATTCCATGTATGGGTCTGGAACTTCTTTTTCAGACATTCCCCATTCAAGTAACTTTTTACCCTGAACTGAACCAAAATATTTCAGACAATCTATTGTACCCATGTTATTTTCTGATCGCTTATCGTCCATTGCTGTATCTGCAATCTCTGAATCAATAGTTAACCAATCCATGTAGCCTGAATCACCAAAACGGTCTAAAACGAGGTTTATAGCGTCCTCATTGAATCCCTTAACTCCCTTGAATTTTAGTAACTGCGACCTGGTAAATCTATTTTTAATTATTAAATCGCCCTCGTCAGGTGTTAATGCCCCAGGTGCCGGATAAACATCAAATGGTGATCTTCTATAATATTTTCTTACTGCTTTATCAGTAACAACAGGCCTTGATTTCCCCTCTTGATCTTCCTGCCATTCAAGAGTAGGTTGAATCTCAACCATTGGCCCTTCCATTATACCTGCTTTAAGCTGAATAATATCAACAATAGCTTTGGATAATTCTTTATCGAACTTTGCTTCTTTCAAAATATCGGCAACAAGAACTTCATTATCATTTGCATCTTCACGGGCTTGTTTTTGAATCTCTGATATTTTTTCACCCTTCATCATTTCTGCATATTCTTCAAGGGCTTCATCCATTTCAGGAGTTTTTACGCCACCGAGATCCATTAATAACCTATTATATTCTGTTGCCATTTTCTTGACTATCTGTTCTTCATCTTCAGGCTTGATATCTGAAACAGGAGTAGGATCAATACCGAAAGGTCGTTCACCAGGAGACAGGAATATATCACGCAACCATCCAATTATAGCCTTACATTTTATCGCCGTAATCCTTATAAACTGATCTGAACCACCAAATTTAATAATTTTCGCAAGAGTTTCAGGCCCGTATTGTCCCCTTACTGTCCGTAATGCTTCAATCATTTCGTCTTCGACATCTCGCTTTGCATCCCGGTTAACCACCCATGCTGAAGAAATATGAGAAGACAAGCTCGTCAATACGTGAGAATTTTGTTCATCTTCTGCCTTGATGAGATTTATATCTGCTTGCTGTTGCTGGTCCATCGATGTTTCCATAATTAACTCCAAACATAATCAGCCGGTTTTATCTGCACTGGAGAAACCTGCTTTATTATTTTTATTTGTGCGAATGTCAAAGCTAAAGCGTCAAACTTATCAGGGGATCTTTTCAATCTCTCCCGCATTCCGTCTTTCTCATTCTTACTCATTATCTTAACATACTTTCCCTGTGTTCGCCAAGTCGGACACATAAGTTCCTCAATTAAATCATCATCAGGGGGAAGCATTGCGCCTGTATCAGTCCTCAACCACTCGCGAACAGCCCACATTATTTCATCACGCACGATACCGAATTCACCAAATTCACATTTCTTTTCATTTCTTTCAGCCACTTTCACACCATAAGCATTACAACCCTTATTTCTCATATGAGGGGCTACCCCGGCGCCAATTCCTGTTGCATCAACTGCACAATGTTGCATCGGTCTTCTGTTATGATATTCTTCTGCTGCTTTATTGCCAGTTTCGAAAAGATCAATCTTACTCCAATCGATGAAGGGTTCAACATATCCACCCCATCTGAAACAACAAACATTTGAATCAACACCTTCTTCTGCTACGTCCTGACCCATCTTGCATGATACGCCCTTTGGTGGATTTTCCCCAAACTTAGCAACGTAAGCATCCCATCTGGTCCGAGCGGCTTCAATCCAATCCCTTGATATTAATTGGTTTGCTCCTGCTGTCGGATATTTCCCTAAAACCATGTAAGAAAAAACATGATTTATTATTTTATGCATACCTGGTTTAAGCGGTTGATAGAACTGGCCTTTCAATTTTTTCTCTGCGACAACATGCTCGAGATACTTTGGAAGTATGAAAACATCATGATCTGGATCTTTTGGATTGTATTTTTTAATTTCGTCTATTTTTAATGGCCGACACCAGTCGTTTATTCTTTGGACTGTAACGCCCCTGGTAACTGCACCAGGTATTAAATTCTTCCCTGTTAAAACATTCGGATGCCTGAATGCAGACATTTCAATGACACTTGCCTGGCCAGACCTTTCTTTTCTCCAAACTTCACCGGATTCATGACGTGGATTAAACATTATAAGTAGCCTGACTATCGTACCACCAGACATACAGGATTCAATCCCCTCATAAACTGCGTCAGGGATTGCATCACCCTCATCAAGAATGAACACTAACACCGGAGCATGTTTCCCTGAGAATTTTGCAACTCTCTCCGCATTTGTCCCTGATGAGGGGATTGTAACACCGGTTATAAATTGTAGTGGAGTTCTTTGTATGTGCAGGCTTTTTATCTCATCATTTTTGAATATTTCTTTATGGTTCTGAAGAACGTTCCCGATTTCACCCCATAATAATTTTTTTAAATTGTCTTCTGGTGGTGCTGCTGCTGTCCAAACCTGACATTCTGAAAAGCATTTATAAAACCAGGCTGCAAGCCTTGCAGCCCCCCATGT
>CAZRJS010000102.1:0-1354 GCA_964600565.1 Candidatus Woesearchaeota archaeon
TGAAGATGGAATCAATAGAGGCATACGTGATTGAGTTGTCCATGTCCTTGCGTTTAAGCCCTGCACTGTAAACGCCTACATCAAGGTCGGGATCGAGGTCGATTAGCTCCTGAGAGTTCTGAGCCACAAGCTCTTTGCGATGTGCCAAGACGCAGACTCGTAGTGCCGGGTACTCCTGTTTCCAACTTTGAATAGCCCACGCAATTAAGATGGACTTGCCACCCCCTGTAGGGATGACTACGCAGGGATGGGTTTCTTTGGTTCTTATGTGGTCGTCTAATGATGCAAGTGCTTCGCTTTGGTATGGGCGTGGGATGATCATAAGTTTAAAGCCCTAATACGACGATTGTTGCAATCGTGAATAACCGACATGAGTTCAAGGCGAGTCATTTTTTCAATGGGGATTGACTTATAAGAAAGGTCCCTTGCTGTTAATTCGTAATTAGCAATAACTGTTGCCATTCTTCTTTTACGATCATATTTGTCGTTTGCTGTTGTGCCATTCATCTTTTTGATATCCTCTTTAAGAAGTTTCTATAATACCGAAGGTTGACATATACCCTTCCTCGATATGAAGTTCCCTTATTCTCCACCCATACTCTCCATGATCTATCAACTTTTGTTCTGTCAGGTATTCTCATTTACTTGCCTTTAAGATTGAGAATCCAAAAACAACGAAGTTAGGCTTTTGTTCAAAGCTGGTTACATAATTGATCAGGACTGTGATCATTTTGCCAGTGTATTTACAGTCCTTCCATTCAGTAAGATAAACAGTGTCACCTTTCTGAAAATTACGATCTGAGTTGTCACGTATCTCAAAGAGTTTTCCGTTTTCTTTTACAGAATGGAAGAAGCATGGAAGTATTTTAAGGTTATGAATCATTTTAGTTTTCTCACCTCCGCTAAGATAGTTTTGAAGTCATCGACCGCCATTCGTATTTCCATATCGCTGCCCTTGGTTGCAACCAGAGAATCAGGATTGTTCCAGTGACCTTTTCTCAAACCTTCTCTGTTGCTTTTGAGTGTCCTCGGTTCAACTGCGTCAATGAGCGTAGAGAATCTATCGATGATCTCGTTGTTGAGCTTTTCAAGTAGTGTTCTTCTCATTACTGGCATTTCCTCACCTTAGCCTTCCTTGCGTTCTTGATTGACCTGTTACTGCGTTGAAAAGCGACACTTCTGCCATCGCTTCTATAAATGCAGGAGCAAGGGACTTCTTCTATTGCTTCCATGCACTCATTAGATCTGAAAGTGAGTTCGCATTTTTCGCATCCCTCACTTGCTACCGCCACGTATCCAGCGGGTGCCTTCTTTCGGTTTACTGGTTTCATACCTTCACCCCCGTAAATACCCA
>CAZRJS010000102.1:1454-3666 GCA_964600565.1 Candidatus Woesearchaeota archaeon
CGAGTACAAAAGCCAGTTCTTTCGATCTCAGCAATTTTAAACTGATAAGCTCTTTCGAGAGCGATCATCCGATAGTGAAAGCTATCGTTTTCTCTACGCATTTTTGCGACGGTTCCCATTATTCTGCCTCAACTTTCTTTACAGGTGAGTCCAGGTTCCGAAGACTCACGGTGATTGACTTATACGATTTCACGTTGTCAGTGCTTTCAATGACGATTCTTGTATTCTTCGGGTCGTCATGGTCCGGCAACACCTTCAGCACAGTCTGATCAAGTTTAGGCATCGAAATCAGTGCCTTGTGAACGAGAAGGGCATCCATGACGCATTCAGTCTCTTTCAACACGGTCTGTTGGATGTAAGAGGCCATGACAGCACAGGTATGTTCATGCACGTCCAACTCATACACAACCATATCCTTTTCGTCAGGGATTGCGTGGGTTGTATCAGGAAACTCAATATCCTCGTTGGGACACCTTACAAGGAAGTTTCCCCGCTTCCCCTTGGCAAGCGAGAACAAACCACCAAGACCAAGGCCAAAGTTATTGATCCTTGCAATGTGCATCTGCCTTCCATTGGTTCCAATGATCTGAATCTTATTAGAACCATTTGGTGTTATCTGCAAATACATTATTCCCTGTCTTGTTTCATCAGTTGATAAAACCTTACTACAGAACATGAGAGCAGCCATTACTCTTTTATCTGTAATCTGATACGCTTCTACTTTAATTGACTTGTTCATTATTGGTTTCCTTTCCTGTTCCTTTGATTGACCCACTTGCACTTCTTTTTGAAGTCCTTGGATCTGTTGGTTATTGGCCGGTTATCAACAGCCCTGTTAATAAGCTGTTGATGAAATGGGGTTGAGGGGGCTTCGTGCTTGGGCGGGTAATCATTCGTTATATAAGTCAATTCGTAATAGTCCGTACAGCCGTAATCATAATCCATAGCTCTCCTTATTACTTTGGTTTGATTTCCTGAACGACCTTGCCACCGACAATAGCTTTTGCTTCATTGGCTGCTGAGGAGAACACGACCTCACGACTTGTCTTCATCAGCTCTGCCGTAGTCCAAGCGTCAGAAGAGTTCCGGCAGGTAAAGAAGGTGTTTCCGGGAGCCTGAAAAACAATGCAGTCTTCTCCACCTGTATCAACCTCCACATCAGCAATGATTCCGGGTATGATAAGATGATCAGCACATCCCTTGAGTCGGCCTTGCTCACCAATAGGACAATCGTACTTCTCGCATTTCCAGTCACCATTGTCACCCTCCATGACAGGAGTTGCGTGACAACAGCTTCTACAGCTATGATAGGCAAGAGGTAGACATACATCAGCAGTTCCAAAGCAAAGCTCTTTAGCGCAACAGAATCGACATCTGAAGTCATCACACTTATTAGACAGCCTTGGAGGTGGTTGACTTGCTTCTACAATTCTTTTCGCCTTCTCAGCAAGTTTCAAGTTGGCTGGTCCGTCAACCTTCAGCCTGGTTGTCCAGAGTTCGTCAGTGTTCTTGTCACGAGCCATGTAAAGTGCACGTTTCAGTTTCATGCCAAGCATATAAATTTGACACTGAGCAGTGTGCATCGGTTTGGAATCGAGGTTGCCATCCTTTTTGAGCTTGGCAAAGGACTTGGAATTATGGGTTTTCATTTCAACGAGATGCCATGTCTCTGGAGCTTCGGGTATCCCCTTGGCAACTCCGTCAATGTGTCCACGGACATGTCCACACATGGTTGAGAGTCCAAATTGTTCTCCGTCTTCATTGACTTCATGCACTTCGCAGCCTATGCCACGGAGTTCACGAACAAACCTTGCTTCCTCAAGCTGTCCGGTTTCAAAGAGTCTGAGCATACGTCCTTCAAACGTCTCTTCACAGCAGAGCCGGAAGGTGAACCAGAGAAATCTTTCGCACTCGTGTCCGAGAATGCTTGCACCGAGATACTTGCGAGGGGTCTTTTCCCGATGTGCAACGTGCCAATCATAAATGGCTTTGACTGTATCACTGTCTTGGTCTAAGTGTTGTCCTATGTCGTTTGTCATATTGTCCTTTCGTTGGTTAAATTATTGCGACCGTTCGCGTAAGCTGTTGAGATCCACCACCAATCATCTTCACGTCTCCATTGCTCACCGGTGATGCCAACTCCTGGCATTCCGCAAACAACGCACTGCGGGTTTTCCGGTCTATTCTCTTCGGGATATCCGCACTCCTCACA
>CAZRJS010000103.1:0-3638 GCA_964600565.1 Candidatus Woesearchaeota archaeon
CTATTATTTTTTATACTTTTCTTTTTTGCTACCAAAAAGATTTCCACAACGTTTACATATGTAAATATCATACTCTCTATGTGATTGGACTTTTGTCTCTTCAGCCTTGTGAAAAGTAAAAGTACATAAGGTAATTCTTAAAATAAAGTTTTTAATTTTTTTTAACATATAAAATCTCCTAAATAATATTATATTTATAATAATTAGCAAGTTACATTATTATAACCCACTACCTATAATGAAGTTACATAAATAAAAAGGGCCCAGCATTAATAAAAATACGGGCCCTTTCAATAAATCTTAACTAATTATATTTTAAATCAAGTTTTCATACATATTAGCTAAGCACAGCAGTAGTAACAACAGAAGTAGTCTGAACAGAAATTCTCTGAGTTTTAATTGTAACCGCAGAAGCATCTGCATTATCTACAGTCAAACTCATAGAGGTACCATTAGCCGCAACATCAAAATCTAATTTAAGCTTAGTACCAATTGTAAGAATAGCATACTCAGTTAAATCTGCAGATGTTGTACCATCATGCATCGCATAAATCTCGCAAGCGTATCTATTTGCACTTCCATCATAAGCAATTACAAACCACTTCGCACCAAGATTACCAAGCTGAGTTACAGTATCAACTACTGTATCAGTGGCACTCCCAGCTACTGAAGTAGTAGCTTCCTTAAGAACAGCATTCGCAAGGTTGTCATGCGCTGTATCTACATTAGTAATATTAGTATCTAATCTAGAAATTCCAGAAGTAGTAGTTGTATCTAAAGTGTCAAGAGCCAAATCTAAAGCAGAGATAGCATCAAGAACTGAAGAATCAACTGTTACATACTCTGTGGAAGTATAATCCATGCCAGTAAGACCAGTAGCAGAACCAACAGCAGCCTCAAGATCATCAATATCACTTGCATTTACAGAAATACCAGAGGCATTAGTGGCGATGTCAGTGTCATTAGATGAAATATTATTGGTGTTAGTAGAAATATTACTTTCATTAGTAGTTACTCTAGATTCAAGAGCACCGGCAGCAGTTGTAGCAGCATCCAAATTAAAATCTAATTTTTCAATTGCGCTTTCAACACTGTCATCAGAAGAAATAGTTCCAGAAGAAGCAGTATAACCACTAGAAATAGCGATAGAAGCTGCAGTTTCAAGGTCAAAGTCCGCAATTTTAATAACTTCTGTACTATCAGAATTCATCATATAAGCTGCGCCATCTTCCTGAGAACCCGGAGCATCAAGAAAATCATACTGTACAGCTACAGCATCATTAGCACCAAGTACAGAATCCTGTACCCACTGATCTGCACTATCACTCCATTCATAGATAATACCAGAAGTTGTAGCATTGGTAGAAAGTACTTTCGCACCATCCGCCCAATCATCATGAGTCCAGAAAGGGGTGTCATCATCTGCGAAATGGTCAGTACCAGAATAAGCAGCAACGCCTGTATTAACTACAGTAGAAGTAGCAGCTGTAATAGCTTGCTGCCAGTTTACACCGGTTGCAGAAAGATTATCAACTACCTTTAAAGCAGCATCCAATTTACTAATAGCTTCCTCTAGTGAGTCATCATCAGCAATATAGTTTTCCTGATTATAGTCTGGAGAAGACGCACCAGCAGAACCAGTATAAGCTTCAAGATCAGAAATATCCTGGTCATTTCCAGCAATACCGGAAGCATTAGTAGTTATATCTCCATCATTAGAAACAATTGAGTTATAATTGGTTGTAATATCACTAGAGTTAGTAGAAATATTAGTTTCATTAGTATCAACTCTACCTGATAAAGTAGTAAGGTCAACATCAAGCCCTGAAGAGGTAGTATCTAAAGCTATATCTAATTTATCAATAGCATCTTCTAATGAATCTCCAGCGGCAATATAGTTTTCCCCAGTAAACTCAGTTACTGCTGGGTCTGCATTATCATCATTACCAACAAACGCTTGGATGTTATCAACATTGCCAGATTCATCAGTATTAGAAAGTACCCAACCAGTGGTTGCGTCCCCTGTATAAAGCATTTCAAAATAGCAGTAATTTAAATCTATTACAAGGTCATCATCTGACCCATTCATATTTAAACTGTTTAAATCTACGGTAACATTATTAGTTTCAATGTCACCTAGTCCAGCGAAGCCAACAGAGTCGCCTTCTTCTGGAGCTGCAGGCATTGTTATAGTAAAAACTGCAGCGCTTGCATCTAGAATATACCCTTGACTTGCTTCAAGAGTAGTAGCCCCACTAATAGTAGACCAAAGAAGTCCTCCACCTTCAATCTCACTATACGGTTGCCAAGCAGTATCAGCAGCCCCTGTTTTCTTATAACTCACACCGTCTGCTTTTAGGTAAAGAGACCCCTGAGGGGCAGCAATACCAGACGCGGCGGAAGGGTCACTAGTACCGTTAAGTACATCAGCCTCGGCTTCACTACCGAAGATTTTTAGACCTTTTTTTATACCAAAAAGTGCCATAAGTTAATTCCTCCTTAAAAAGTTTTTAATTTAACACTACAATTAATTAATTCTGTCTCATTATTTGTTATTTTAAACTGGCAATGAGTACCATTAACCCCTGAAATATCAGTGACTGCTTTAAACCTTTTTCCTAAAAAAGCATACGATGTAGATTCCATTGCATTATCATTGTATAAACTAGAGATTTTAGTAATCCCCCTGTTTCCACCACTTAGAATTTTTACATTCCAATCAAACGATTCATACTTATTCAAATCAAGAGTAAAGAATTCTTCAGTCTGTCCAGGTTGTATAGGTTTTTCAACTAGTCTTGAATTTATTTTTTTTAAAATAATCATATATACTATCCCACCTGTTGTTTAATTATATTTATCTAGAAATCTGCAATTCTTTTACTCTTTTCTGCAACAATCTACATAAACTGTCCTTATCGGCCAGTTGTCTAGCCTCTGTCAAAGCATACTTTAATAAATTCAGGTCCATTATTCTAGGTATTACGTCCCTAGCTTTTCTTACTGTAAGATTAACCACATCCTCTACTTGTAACTGTTTGATAGCCACAGATGAAGTATATGCTGAATCTGAAGAAGTACTACTAGCTTTAACTGAGGACTGTGTTTGTGTAATAACCTCTCCAGTCTTACTATTAGCATCTTTAAAACTAAATACTATATCCCATCTATCAGAATTTTGTAACTTTACTTCCTTTAACCACTTTACAAACTCATCACCTGGAGCCATGTCGTATTTCCTGCCGTATTGTTCATATAGTTCCTTTAGAGGCACTTCGCCTCCTGGTCGTATCGAACGTTTCATAGCATATGCCCACTCAGATGATTTATTTTTTACAAATCCTTCCATAATACTCTCCTTTTCTATTTAATTTTTAACCTTGTCCTTTACTGTCCACGTACTCGATCCATTATAAAATGGAATAAATTAGACAATCGATGTACAATTAAACACATTATAAAAAAATCTACAATTTTATTATCTAAAACAAATATTAATATTGATGAAAGTATTGCAGCCCAAACTGAGAAGCAATAACCACAATCAAAAATACTATGTATAAAATTTAATACCTTATTTTCAGACTCAAATAGTAATTTTCTTAAAGACTCAAACAATTCAGATTTAACAGCTAACT
>CAZRJS010000104.1:0-1875 GCA_964600565.1 Candidatus Woesearchaeota archaeon
AAGCCACGCTGCGAGGTGCTGATGGTGTACTCAATCGAGTCCATCGGGGCCGTCAAAGGACCGCCGGCGTTCTCGACAACATCCTTCGCGTCCCACTGAATCGGGAACTGCGAGTACTTGGGGTACCAGACGGCTTCGTCCAGCGTGTTCTGGCGTCCGCCGGTCAGCGGCTCGTTCATTTTGTAGTCCTGAGCCAGATCCTCGGTGGTATCCGATTCGAGACGGGCCTTGTACGACGTTCCGCCATCGGCGACAACCCTCGCTTGGTCATGCAGCATTGCGAACATTGGCAGGGCGAGGGCGACTTCCTTTGTGAAGCTGTCGTCCCACGCCTCTCTGGTAGTAATACTGAGATCAGCCATTAGCTTACTCTCTTTCGTGATTGCGCCCGCGTATGCATATGCACATGCAGGCTATTGTTAGTTATTACCCGCCACCCGCTAAGCGACGCTTTATGTTCGCACATACTGTCTTCAAGTCAGACTGTGCGCCGCGTTTCGGTATGACACTTCCGCCCTTACCGGTATCCACCAGTACTGACGGTTTAGGCTTTCCTGCATCGTCTACCGCCTTCTTGGGGTCTTTCGACCACTGGGTGCGGTATTCGTTCTCCAGCATCAATTGAACGTGTCCTGGATGCGGGAGGTTGTCTCCATCGAATCCCTGATCGGACAACTGCTGCTGCACGGCTTCCTTAGCGGAAGTACGGTACTTCGCGCCAAACTGGCCGTCTAATGCCGTCAACATTTCACCAAGGGCCGCATTATTTGCTCTGGAAGCGTTGGACTCGGCCAGTTCCGCTTGCGCCAATGAAAGCTGTTCCTGCCCTTCGGCAAGAGTCTTCATCTGTGCGGCAACTGCGTCCAGTGCGGCGGTATTGCCAGTCGCGTCAGTCTTACCTGCGATTGCCTTGAGAGCCTTGGCGATCTTGTCGCCGCCTTCAAACTCTCCGATCTCCGCAAGCATCCCGTCCAGTTCCTTCTTGGCCTGTGCCGCCTCTGACGCCGTATTGTCATGTGGCTTGCTCTGAGTGGCTATCTGCTGCTGAAGGGTCGATACCATGCCCATAAGCTGTTCGTTGGCTCTCGTGGCGGTAGCGGCGTTCTGGTCGGACCTCTGCCGGTCCTTGTCCCACATTCCCTGAATGTCAGGGCCTGGGTCGGGCGTGGGCTCGGGCTTTTCCTCGGGCTTCTCAACTTCTGGCTCAACTTCAACGTCGAGGTTAAGCCGTCTGGCGAAGCCTTCATCGAAAGACGTATTGTCCGCCTCTACTGGTGTAGGCTCGGCTCCGGGGCTACTGTTCGCGATCTGCATTGGTGTATCTGGCATAGTCTCCTGCTCCTTACCGTATCAACTCGGCTCATGTCCGGTTGAAACGCTCGGGTGTTATGACTGCTTCTTGGCCCTTTAGCTCATGTCTGTTTGGCTGAAGCAATCTCTGTTAATTCAGACCACAGCGGCCTGACCTTGTTCGATTTCTTGTTCCGGCTGTTCTTGTTCCGGCTGTTCTTGTTCTGCCTGCTTCTCTTGTTCCGCGGCCTCTTCGGCTTGCTGCTCCATGAACGCCTCGTATTCCCTGAAACCATCCATTCTGTCAAGTATCTCTTCCGTTTCCTTGGGAGGTATCTCAAACGCCTTGAGCAACTGTCTCGCCATTGGATACGGGCCGAGGGTGTTCGCAAGCTCAGTGGCGTCCAGTTTCGCACGCTGCTTGTCGATCGGCAGGTCAGTGCCAATCTCAAGCGAGACGGAGAATGCCATGTCGAGCAGTTCGCTCGTAAGCTCTTCTATGCCCTTGAGTTTCCCCTTCTCAAGGATACGAACGTAATCACCTGGTTCGAAGTTTTCCTTGTCCATCTCGGCGACAAGTTCCAT
>CAZRJS010000104.1:1975-3602 GCA_964600565.1 Candidatus Woesearchaeota archaeon
TGAACGCCCGTAACGTAAGGGAATCGGCTGTAGTGGTATACCTGATCTTCTTCCTTGGGGTTCAGTATCGTATCGCGCCCGAGTTTAATGACGAACCTGCCCTTAGGGAATTTGGGTTCCGACGATCTGTCTGTCCTTGCGGGCCAGTAGGCTTCCGCGATAGTATCGCCTTCCTTCAAGTGTGGGCCAGACTTCTTGAACGCTTCAGGGTTGCCAACCTTGTACGTCTGGTCCTCTTCGTCAAGATATATGGACCCGTTGGCCTCCAACTCTTCAGGAAGTATGTCGGCAACGTCCTGCTTCTCCTGCTCGCTCATATCGCGGAAGTACACTTCCAAGAGTGTCAGATGCTTCGGAGCGCCACCGTAATGGCGTACATCCTGGTTCTGGGCCGCACCCCGAGCGCCTTGGATAAGATTCGCCAGTCGTCCGCGATTGCTGCGAGTGTTCAGGTCGCTACCGTCGTCACGCTGGAGGGGGCCTGACATCTCAGACTCGCTCGTAGCGTTTGGCCTGAATGATGGGCGAGTAATGCCTTGGCCTTCACGGTTGAATACTGAGTTGTACGGATCGTTCTCAGCCTCTTTCAGGATGGCTTCTTTGAGTTCTGGCGTAGTTCCCCATCTCTGCAACACCCAATCAACAGCAACTCGACGCCCTGAATACACGTATGAGGTTGACTGGTCGATCTTCTCGGCTTCAGGGTCAGCACCGAAGTACGGAGGGTACAACAGATTAACGCATGGACTGGCAATCCACTTTCTCGCCTTCTCGTCCCACTTGGCGCGAGGATCCCACAGAACCTTGCCGACGTACATACCAAAGGTGAAGGCGTCAGCCGATGCAGCCTTATTGATAGCTGGCATGTCGAGATCACGCATGTACTGATGCTGCAAGATACCTTCCCACAGTTCAGCCGCGGCTTCGTCCATCTGCTCAGGGTCGTGAGGCTCTACCTGAATCATCGCACGACGCTGGGCCTGTATCGCCTTCTCCTGCATGTAAGCAGGGAACGCCTGATTGATTTGCACATCTTCGTCTTCAGAACCAGCGGCAGTCTTCTGATCGTTGAATATCTGGCGGACACCATCATCGTAGTACTCAAGCCACTTCTCAGTAACTCGGTTGCCAGCCTGAATCATATCGTGTGTGATATCGGCGAGCCATTCAGCATCTCTCTTTTCCTGGTAGAAGTCAGCCATTAATTCATATCCTCAAAGTTGTCAAGACCGCCAGCGTATGCGTGTCCTGGCCTCTGTCGTCTTCGATTGGGTATCTTCTTTTCCTTGAACGCCGAATATCGCTTGTGAGGGCAGTTAAGATGCGTCCAATAAGCGATCATGTACGCAAACAGCAGGTCATCGTGACACCCTCGGCGATGCTCGTCTTTCCCAACAGGGTTCTTGACAAATGTTTTCTCTTCGCGAACAAGCCTATCGCTGTAGATCGTAATCGAGGAACGCCAGTCGTCAATGCCCTTCCGGCAACCGATAATCCAAGTGGCAATCATCTCTTTGCGAGTGCTCGCGGTATTCTTCCACCAGAGTTTCCGAATGTCCCGAGTATCAATGTCATCATCCTGCCCAGTCCGCATCAGCATGTTCGGATAAAACTTGCACGGGCCGAT
>CAZRJS010000105.1:0-3597 GCA_964600565.1 Candidatus Woesearchaeota archaeon
TGGAAATGAGTGTTTTTTTCCACTGGAAATGCTCTTTTATATACTATAATATATATATTAAAGGTTTAAATTCCCTTTGAAATTTAAGTGTTTTTTAATTATAACAACAATAACATAGGTTTAAATGTAACCTCATGAGATTTTTTTTCTCTATAGGGAGTTAAAACCTATGTTATACCTGTTATTTTATTAATTTTCCTCCAATATATTTATATTTTGAATTATTCTTTAATGTTATACCTTCCCAAATTCTTTCTCCTCCAGTTTCTTGTTTATCTGTTACTCCAAACATTTCTTCAAGAACAACTTTTATATTTTTATCAGATGCCCCTCTTATTTTATGTTTTTTACAATATCTAAAAAATAATTTTCTTAATACTCTTTTAGTTATCATTTCATTATGGTTTTCTTCTAAATTATCCATAGCAAAAGCAGTGAATGAATCTGACTTTCTAACCCAAAATTTTTTTATTTCATTAATTCCAATTGAATAACTAAAATCTTTTTTAATTAATATATTATGTAAACTTTCTATTGATTTATTTAAAAGTCCAGATAACTCTTCTTCTGTTGTTAATTTTTCAATAATAAAATTATCCATTATCCTATACTTCTTTTTTTCACTATCACTTAATTTTTCAAATTGTTCTTGTTTAATAAATGTATAAGGAAATTCAAAAAGAATCCATCTTTCCCAAAATCCTCTTGAAAAGTCATAAACTCTTGGTAATTCATTGCAAGCAAAAATATGTTTGGCATAATTAATAAAATTTATTGTTGATTTATTTTTTCTATCTGCACCTATAAAATCTCTACCTGTTGTTTGTTTTAACATTGCAGTATCTTTAAGGGAATTAGATGATAAATCTCCTGCAAGATTAGACATTTTACCAAATAAATCCCAAGTTCTAAATCCTCCTTCAGATAATTGTGTTAAGGGAACAGAACAACAATTATTAGCACCAATAAATCTTTTCATTAAATCAATTGTCTTTCCTTTTCCATTTCTCCCATCACCAATAAACATTATTGCTTTTTCAATAAAGTATTCTTTATATAAAATAAATCCAAATATTTCAAACATAATTTTTGAATCTTCTTTATTTTTTAATATGTCTTTAAAATGTTTTTCTATATTTGGGCATTTAGCATGTAGATTATATTTTACTGGAAGTTTATTAAAGAAAATTTTTTTTGGATTAAATTCTTTTAACTCTTTTGTTTTCAAATTTAATATTCCATTTTCTAAAGGAATTTCATCAATATAATTATTCTTAAAAAATTCTTCTGGTTCAATAAAAGTATCTGCTTCAATTTTAGATATTACTTCATTTGTAAATTGAATTGTATAATGTTCATCTAATATTTTTCTACAAATTTCTATTATACAACTTTTTCCATTTGGTTTATAGATTCCATGATTATAAACCCATATTTCAGATTTTATATCATCCTTTATTGTGTAAATAAAATTTTCCTCTTTTATATAATCAACAATTAATTCTGTTGCTTGTCGCCTTTCTTTTTTTGCTATATAAGAAATAACATTAGTTTTCAACAAATATATTTTATTTTCTTTTTTGTTTTTTTCTTTATTTTTTTCTAATAATTTATTGTGCTTTCCTTTCTCAATAAGTTCTTCTTCAAGAAGTTCTGCTTTATTTTCATTATTTAATATTTCATTAAAAACATTGCCTAAATATTTACTCCTTCCTTCCTCTTCTAATTGTGTTGCAAGTTCAGGAAGTTTATTTTGGATTCTTAATTTTATTGCTTGTCTTTGTTCTTGTGTTAATTTAGGTTCATTATCTAATTTTTCTTTAATTAAATTAGAAAGTTTATTGCTTTGTTCAATTTCCTCTTTTGTTATTCCTTTACTTGCTTTATGCTTTTCCCACTCTTTTTTTATATTTACCCCAACCATTATCTTTTTTTGATAAAATTACCCCGATATAATTGACAGGTATCTTTATCATTTAACCTCTTTTTTAATTTCCATTGTTGTCCTTTTTCTTTCCCAGTTTTGTGGGGTGGACAATTAGGACAATATTCTAAATTTAAAGGAAATCTTTTATTTCCAATGTGTTTTGGATTTTTACATTCATTAATAATTAAATCATCTTTTGCAAGATATTTACAATGTTCTTTTTCACATCTTATATAAGAATCATAAGTAATTGTTTCACCATCTTTTTCAAATGATTTTTTAACTATTTTTAATTTACCTAAACAAACTAATAAATTAAAGGCATCTCTATATTCTTGTCCATAACTTCCTCTTTCCTTAATTTCGCTTATTTTTAATTCTGTTCCAAAAGGTTTTTCTGTTATTTCCTCTAATCTTTTTATAAAAGCATTTCTATCTGCCTCATCTTTTATTCTAAATCCTTCAACTTTTGCCAATAAGCTTTTTATTCTATTTTTTGCATAACTTATTAAAACTCCTCTTTCAGGACAAACTTTATTTTCTTTTCCCCTTTTTTCTTCTATAAAATAATTAACCATTTTTTTTGTTTTGTTTAATATTATTGGAAAGTTTCCTTGTGTTATTTCAGGTCTTAAAATTTTTAGTATTTCTCTTTCCCATTTGTATTTATCACAAGACCAAGAACATACACCACATTTAGGACAAATAAAATATCCACAAAGTTTACATACCTTTAATTTCTTTTTTTCTTTTTTATCTAAGATTTCAAATTTGTATCCACAAGAATTACAAACATAATAAATTACATTTCCACAAACATCACAATGTGTTCTTCCTTCTTTCAAATTAATTTGTGTATTACAATTCCAGCAAGTTCCCATTATTCTCCAACCTCTTTAAATTCTCTTATACTTTCTGGATTAATACACTCAAGAAGTATAGGCATAGTTCCCTTTATTGTTTCATCAAGAACCATTGTTAATTTATTTTCATTTAGATCAATTATTAATCCATTGTAAAAAATATTATCCATATCTTTAAAATGAATTTTTATTTTATTTTTAAAAAAGAATATTAACTTCCTAAAAGAATCCTTAGCAATTTTGTCATTTGTCATATTATTTCTTAAAATCATTTTTATTTAAACATTTCTAACTACTTTTAAAGGGTATAAAGTTATAGAAACATTTATAAGTCTTATATCCTTAAAGGTTTTATGACAAAAGAAACAAAAGAAACAAAAGAAACAACAATGATTCAAATTGATAAAGATACCAGAAAAGAATTTATGCTTTTCAAGGTTAAATCTGATGCAAAGAATATAAGAGATGTATTAAGGTTAGCAATCCAAAAACTAAAAGAGGAGGAAACAAAAAATGTTAAACTGGATAAGAAACCTGTTTAGAAAGAGATATATCAATCTCGGTAGAACAGCTTATTTAGGAACTAAGGGGATAATCCCCCTTTTTTCCTTAAAAACCACTCACAGTAGTCTAAAACAAGGTTTAAGGGGGTTTGTAAGATGAAAGAAGAATTGAAAACTTTGAAGGATATATTCAAATTTAAAGGAAGATATATTGAAGAAAAAGAATTAAAAGCTATAGCTGTTAAATATTTTACTTGGTTTTTAGATAATGAAGTTCGTATGAACGAAAATGATTTTATGAAGT
>CAZRJS010000106.1:0-3580 GCA_964600565.1 Candidatus Woesearchaeota archaeon
TCCTATTGACTTATCTCGTGTGGCGGAACTGACACACAACCACGTTTATGTGGCAGTAAAGCCGGTTATCTGTCACACAACCACGACAAATATCCCCACGCTGTGTAGGGTGTTAGTAATGCCGTAAGTGGACATAATGTGTACACTACTGCAATCTTAATACGTCCTAGCCCTTTTCTTCTTTCCACCTAACTCGAACAACTCACTCATACAATGTACAAGTGCGTCAAGTCTATTGGGACTAGGCATTGGGGGGCCTGTCCACGTTGTTTGTTCCTTCTCTAACTCTGTGAAGATTCCAACGTGATGTATCCTACCCTGTATGTACAGAGAGGACACTGGTTCAGCACGACCCCGTTTGGACTCCCTCGCGTTAATGCCTTTGAATGATACATTAGGATCTTTTGTGCGCAACAAGGACTCTATCCAATCTCCGCCTTGGTTTATCTCAGCAAGTACCTTGTCGGCGTTCCATCTTTCATACGCCTCTAGTACAACATTAGCAGCTTGGTCGGGTGTGTATACATCTGAGAGGTCTTCTAATACATATGCGTGCTTATCAGCTTTCTCTATCCCTTCGTCATTGTATATCGGTGTCCCAGTAGCACAAACGAGAATGCCGTGCTTATCGCTGGTTGACTTAGAGGTGGTAGCTGGGTCCCATGTTATAACGACTCTAAACAGTTGCGGGGCCTCTGCAACTCTCAGTGATTCAATCACACCATACTTCCATAACGCACCAGCAACATCCGCCGCTGGGTTCTGCTGATATGTAGCCTGCCATAGCCTTTCACTGGCTAATGCTTTCCTAGTTGCTTCGAGGCGCTTTAGCGAGAACCTACCAGGCCATAGTGGTTCACCTACCTCACGCCCTAGAAAGTCATTCTCTTCAGCTATCGCCGAGAGGGATATGACATCCCACACTAATCCACTTACCTTTGCTTCTTCTAACAGTTGTCCAGTTAAGTCATTGATAGACCATCTCTGTGCTACTAATAGAATAGCCGCCGATGGTGCCATCCTGGGAAGGAGAGTCGTCTTGAACCACAGGAGTAGTTTGCGCTGGTTCGTCGGACTCTCTGCTTCCGCCATATTCTTAATCGGATCATCTATAATCGCAAGATGCGCACCTCTGCCTGTTATAGGGCCTCCCGCCCCAGCCGCCTGAACCTTGCCATGATGGTCCTTGACATGCCATAAGCCTACAGATTTAGTGTCTCCAGCTAGTTCTATGTTGAATAAAGGACTCGCTACATCTCGAAAGATCCTCCTCGCATCCCTACTGAGATCTGTCGCCAGTCCAGCGCCGTAAGATGTTAGGATCACCTCTTTGTTGGGGTTTCGGCCAAGAAACCAAGCAGGTGCATTACGCGATATGATTTCGGACTTGCCGTATCGCGGTGGTAGTGATACCATGATCAGCTTGACTTCGTCATGTTCACCGTTAATCCATTCTTCTGCTTCTTCCACCTTCCCACACAGTAAGTCTAAATGTGGACTGTGTTGCCATTCTCCGCGCCCTGCGTACTCGCAAAACGAACTCAGCTTACGTTTGGCTAGTTCGCGCAACACTCGCCTCTCCTCTGCGGCAAGCATCTCTTGCGTTAATATTCTGTCTCCCATTTTCCCCCTTTCCCGGCGGCCAATCGCTTTACGTGCAATTGTAAGTTTATCGCAAGGATAGGGCTGTTCAGAAAACTACCCTATTTCAGTTTTATCCCCACTGGCGCAAGTAATAGGGTTTGAACCTATGATTTCCGCAGTGAAAGTGCGGCGTCCTAACCAGGCTAGACGATACTTGCGTGCCTGCGTGACTCCGATGCGCAGCCCCGGTAACTATGTTAAGCCTGGAGTAGGGTCTCCCGTATAATCTGGCGTAGCAATCACCCCCTATTCGTAAGTAATGTAAGAAGGTTCTGTGTGCGCATGATTAGGTACTGGAGTACTCCGCTACGCTGAATGCTGTTTACAATCCACATTCCAACTGCTAACTCAAAGTTTGTTTCCCTCATACGGTATCACCTTCCGCAGCAGTTCTTATACTTCTTACCAGACCCACAGTTGCATAACTCATTCCGCCCGGGCTTGTCGTGTGATACCTTCGAGTAGTACCTGGATGGAACGAACTTCCATGTGGCTGCCTTTTCTACGAAGCGTAAAGCACCGGGAGAAGGCCCTTCTCGTGGTTTAACGGCCTCGCCTATCCTTCTATTAACCTGAGTCCTTCTGCCGTTACTTGCTGGACCACTCATTTTAGTACAGCCCTTTAGCTGAGTGAATACCAGCGTTCCATAAGTCTAACTCTCTCTGCGCCTCTGCTTCAGCTATATACGCCTCGCGTGATGCAACCCTGTTTGAGTTATCGTCCATTCCACTAAGTCCGACCTTGGTTGGTGTGGTAATGCGAAAACTGCTACCGTTGGATGGTTCACTTAGTACTGTTATGCCTACTACCGTCATCTTCTATCTCCTCCCTTGTATCCCACGCCTGTATCGCACTTAGCTTGCCACGCCTTCCTGGGCCTAGCGCACGACACGTCCCGCATATGACATGCCATTCCCTGTACACAAAGGCAACCCGCAGCGTGCCGAAGCCACAAAAGGGACATATATTATGCCCCGGTTCTAGGTCAATCGCTTTCTGCATTACCCGCCTTTCTCAGTATGGCTAGTCTGGCCTCTAGTTGATCGTTGGTCAAACCGGACAAGTCGTTGGTAGCTATCGGGGCACCATCGGGACCGCTAATCTCAAGCTTGGACTTCTCAACCCAGCCGTGATTGCACTTGAGGTCAAAGATGTACCCAGGGCCATACCCATCACCATCAAGCATGTGGGTTACCTTGTTTGCTTCACACCTTCCTTTAGCCTCTTTTATCGTCAGAGAAAACTCTGGACGTGATTGGTATTCCAGCAAGCTTCTTGTCGTCATTCCAAGCGCAATAGCTAGTCCCTGTATGGTATAAGCCTCGGGATGTAGTACAGAGATGAGACCGCCATCCTTCAATACTATATCCTTTGTCCTCGCATCGCATTTGTTGAAATATGCTTCAATCGCTTCTTGCATATCTTCAACTGAGTTGAATATGCGTGGACGGCCTGTTACCATTACTATACCTCCGTGGTCAATTAGGTTCTTGTGTGACTACACTGAATACTACTCCAACTGATGCTTTCTCTAATACATCAAGTCTAGTAAGTATTTCTGTAAGTCTAGTAAGTATTTCTATCTGCCCTATCATCAGCGTATTAAGTAAGCTGCGGTATGAGGCTGTATCGCCATGGCTTCCAACGCGATGATCCTCGGCGGCTAGTAATTCTAGCCCCATTATCCTTGCAGAGGATTCATTAAGCTTTGAGGTGATACAGGCAAGTTGGGTGTGGGTGTTTGCTACTTCTTCTCTCATCAAATCTACTATTTCCTTCTTGAATCCCATTATTCGCCCCTTAAAAATGTTGAGAATTGCACAGGTAGACACAAAACGTCAACTTTCGCGCTTTTCAACACGCCCCACCAGCGAGGCGGCCTCTCGTCTAAGGACCAAACCGCCTCTCTCTTGACTTCGTTAGATCGCTTCAATA
>CAZRJS010000107.1:0-3568 GCA_964600565.1 Candidatus Woesearchaeota archaeon
GCTGTTAAAGAGTCAGCATTATTATAGTCTGTAAGTATCCATTTGGCTTTTGTTTTGCTCATAGTAAAAATTCCCTTAGTTTTTTGTCAGGTTGCTCAAAGCAGTTGCCTGAATATATCCTATAAAGGACTAAAAAAAAAGAGAGGGTTCTAACACCCTCTCTGTTGTTATTTAATTACGCTTGTGCTGATTCGTACTGCACGATGAGAATATCACCAGCAAGAATATCACCACTAAGTCCTGTAGCAGCACCAGTATTATTGATATGCAACTCATTAAGAGATATAATATCAAAGTCAGCCGTTGCTCCAGTTGATCCAACGTTCTGCTTATTAACCTGTTCAATTCCACCACTAGGTGTTACTGTAACAGAAGAAGCAGTTGTAGTAGCTACTGAAAGAGTTAAGAACCCAGCAGATACTTCACCAGCTGTTACCAGATGCATTAGATTAGTTGCTCCACCAGTGTCTGCACTTAATACACCGTTTGTAGCAGTAAGTCCTGTACCAGCAATAGCTGTAGCAATTACGCTCCAAAGAGCTTTATCTGAACCACTGTCTGTAACGTCTTCAAATGGAAGATAGTCAGCAGCAGGGTCAAATGTAGCATTAATAGCTAAGTTATTAATATCAATGGACAAGTTACCTGTAGCAGAAGCAATACCAGAATTAGTCCCAGCAGCAAGCATTGTACCAATGATCGTGCCTGTAATATCTTTATTAGCACCAGCTGCAGCACTGTCAGATATCATAAAGCTATCTGCACCAACTACCGTTGCTTTACCTGTAAGTCCAAGAATATCAACTTCTAATACACCAGTTGTTGATTTTAGTCCTGAAGTAGTACCAACACCAGCTAACATTGTACCTATAATTGTACCACTAATTTCTTTGTTAGCAGCAGTATCAGCACTGTCAGATATCAAGAAACTATCAGCTCCAACTAATGTTGCTTTATTAGTAACACCAGGAATAGTAACAGCTAATACACCAGCTGTTGCTGTAATAGCAGAAGTAGCTGTTGTACCCTGTAACAATGCACCAAGACCAGTAATAGTAGAACTACGAGGAGCACCACCAACACTAGTTAAGATAAGGTCAGCACCAACAGGAGTATTATCGACTGTAAGACTAGGAACATCAACTTTCAATACACCAGAAGCAGCACTAAGAGCAGTAGCAGTAACTGTACCAGCTACAATACCCATAAGGTCTGATATAGATTCTTTTCTAGTTAAGTTAGAATCATTAGCATCAACAATAGCAATACTGTCAGTAGCTACATCAACTATGGCTCCTGTAAGTGTATTTAAGTCAGCTTGAAGATCATTTATAACTTTCTTTACACCATTAGATGCTGTAGGAAGTCCTGCACCTGATAGTTGTAGAATATTAAGAGATGTTGTTCCCATAGTAATTGGAGGATTAGTAACATTGACCCATGTAGTATCAGCATTGACTGTACCTTCATGGACAAATACCGATGCTCCAGGAATCTGTGAGGCTTCATCATAATCTTCTGTTCTTGTAAGAATAAATGCAACAGCAGCTTCTCCAGCAGTTGTTACTAAATAATTACCATTCTGTAGACCAGCGACCTGATCTTTAATTAACAGAATATCACCTAACAGTGTACTTCTACCATCAATAGTAAGAACACCAACTGCATCAGCTGTTAGAGTTGCTCCTACACCAGCAGTACCATTAGCATAAGTTACTGCAGGAATAGCTGCTGTTGTAGCAACTACTGCAGGTTCTTTAACTTTTAAACCTTCAGCTACTGCATCAACATACCCTTTTGAAACAAACTGATTGTCTGCACTAGGATCAAGAGAAGTAGTAGGAAGGGCAGTATTAAATGTCCATATTCCTGTTACTGCTTCGTCTTCATTAAGTTTTGCTATGTTATCATTGTCTGTTAATTTTGCACTAGCAATACTACCTGCTAGCATACTATTAGTAACTTTTAATGCTTCAATTTTGATACCAGACGCAGTACTTGTTAAACCTTCACTTGCTTCTAGTAATACACCTATTGCTCCTGATCCAGCATCTACCAATGTGTTAGTGTCTGCATCGAGCCAATTAAATTTTAGTTTTGACATATAATGTCTCCTTTTTTGTTAAACTATTAATTTACTTTTTTACCCTTTGATTGGTAAATGGTTTCAAATCCCCCATTACGTGTTTTTTATATATCGAATATTTGAAGTCTTGTTTCTCTAACTCAACTTTTAATTTAGAGAGTTCTTCAAACCTATCTCTAGCAGGATACCCTAAACCTACCCTTTCTTTAAGGCTTTTAAGTTCTTCATACTCCTTTACAAATGAATCTAATAACATAGTAATCTCCTTCAATTATGGAACAGTAGTATAAGTTACAGACAGTATTGATCCAACAACGAGTTCCGATTGAAGGTCATACGTGTTCCATGCAATATCATCACCAGATAAAATATAACTATAACCATATATCTGCTCAGAACTATTTTTTACTTTGACATCTACCGAAGTAGCAGTATAAGGTGTGTTAGATAAGGTAACTTTCTTAGCCAGTATATCTGCTGCATCAAGTACAAAAGTTTCTCGTGAAGCAGGTGTAGAAGTATAAGTTATAGATACAATAGACCCTAAAACTAATTCACCTTCTAAATCCATTCCATTCCAACTTACGTTATTGCCACTTGCAAAATAACTGTAACCATATAGCTGGTCGCCACTGTTCTTGACCTTTAAGTCTATAGATGCTACAGTTGCTGAATTAGACAAAGTAACAAACTTATTGGATAAATCAGTAGCATCTATTATAAATGTTTCCCTATAAGTTGTCTTATTAAAGAGTTCATTAACAGCCCCAATGATAGTTTTATTTGTAGTATTGAAGGAAGTGTTAGAACTATCACCCAACATAACAGTAGTAATAACATCATTGTCTTTCCACCCTCCTGTACGAGCATCTATATCATCGCCATCTATAATAGGATGGATTGCTGTGCCTGTTTTCTGCCATAATTCACTAGGAGCATCTACTTTAATCCACTCTCCAGCTGTACTATACCAAACTTGGTCTGATACTGTAAAGGTTACTATTCCATGTCCTAAATCTCGGGTACCAGCTACATTGACTACATAATAATCATTTATAGTACCTACTCCATCTATTAAAACTGGTATATTAGTAAGTGCATTCCAATTTCCTTGAAAAATACCACCTCCAGAACTACCCGTGTTCCACGAAATTGGCATTATATCCCCCTTTTATTTATTGTGCTACCACTCAAAGCTCTTTATTTGGCTTTTAAGGGGTCTGTGAGTGCGATTGTACTAAACCTATACTTCGCTACTACTTATACTATAAAGACGTTCTAAGGCAGGTCTAAACGTCTTATAATCCTTTTCTGTTGTTCTATAAAATGTTCTTGATTGGTTATTACTTTTATAACCAACCCTTTCAACTCTGTATAATCACCTCTGTGATGATATATGAATTGCTTGTTATCTTTTATATCATCTGCTTGTGCAAATGAATTCATTAGAATTGTTCCCAAACCAATAAGAGTAGCACCTAC
>CAZRJS010000108.1:0-3565 GCA_964600565.1 Candidatus Woesearchaeota archaeon
ATAAGCTTCTTTCTCAAAGGAATTTTTAACCTCTTGTATAGTAGGCTTTCCTTGCCCAGAACAATATGGGCACCTGATACCATGTTGCCAATCACTAAATCTAATAGAATGCCTGTGTCCATTAGGACAAATGTAATCTAATTTAGAATGGGCATTAATATATTTAGTACTTAATAATGTATAACCATCTTTCTCAAATTGTTCCCTCGCATATTCAATTGTTAATTTTCTACTCATATTATACTCCTAGTCTATAAGCACCCCTGAGAGTCCAGACATCATTAACGACTTTATCATCTCATCTAACCGTTCCTTTAAGTCATCCAGTAACGCCTTTCTAATTTTTAATCCTGCTTCGGGATTATAACTAGAACCCTCATCAACAATGCGAGCTCCAGATTCAGTAGCATCTTCAATTAACTCTTTACGCAATAAGTCTATAGCCGTCTGTATCATATAAACTGACGGTGTCGCTGTAGTCTCGTCTAACTGTGGAGGTACAGGACAAGTTTCATATGCCTCCATAATTTCTCTATCAGAATGACGAAAAATATAGTAAAAAATATCTACACCATGACCTATTTCTTTTATTACCTCTTCACCACACACATTTGTAATCCCTGAACAAGTAGCACACATTTCATCTATATACTCTTGGAACTTTAAAAATTTGTAACCATTTACTGATGGATTCAAAGTGTCATTAAAAGCTTTACCTCCCATGGTTATAAAAACTGGCCAGCCTTTCTCATCAAGCTCAAATGTTTTTCCATCAGGATGTATAGAGGCCATAGCCTCCTCACCAAATTCTCTTCTAAGTGACAATGGGTCACCTGTGTATATTCTTATTCTATCTATTATACGCTGGTCAGCTGTTCCGTAATTAACCTCTACCGGAAACTCTGGGTCATAATAAAGATCCCCCGTTTCCCCCAATATTGGAGACGACCAGCCATTAACAGAATCTATTGTACTAACCCCACTTTCAGTAGTCACCCACACATACCTAGAACTATACCAGTCACTATAATTGCCATCGTCATCATATGCTTGATAAAACGACTGCCCTATTACTAACGGTACAGGTATTGGAAATGCATCAGATCCTGATATAGTAGCCCAATTGGTTGGATCATCCGTAGGACCTGACGGTTGGTCTGATTCTGTTCCTGTGTACTTAGCTATCTGTATATAATTGTACGCTGTAAGTACTGTTGCTATATTGTCAATTGTAAACGATAAACCTATCATAAGGCACTCCTTCGTGTTATATATTTATTGGTTTCGGAAAAGGACTAATAACTGAAATATTAGGCGTTATTGGTACTATTCCTGGAGACGTTACTGCCACCATAGGTACTTGACCTATATCCTGTGCTGTCATAGTTAAATCTCCTATATCAGCTGCTTCCATGTCAGGTGGACACACAGGTACAGTTATTAAGGAACCCATGCTTAACGCAACATTATCCAGCCAGAAATCAATATCCCCTTTTAACTGGAAAATTAAACTATTTATTAATGTAGGCCACCCTAACTCAGCAAATTGAGCTTTTAAATTAAATCTTGATATGGGGATCATTACTCTTGTCCAAGTCTTAATATTAGAAGTACTAACATAACTACTCAAACCTATTTTTTGGCCATAAGTATAATTAGAAGAGAATAATTTAATATAAATATCTTTTTTAGTATTCCATTTACGAATATTAATCCAAAAAGATAAAAAATCATAATCATTTATATCAGAATCTATTGACCTAGTAAATAATATTTCATCCTCTGTCTTACTATACACTACATCTAAACCATTTGTACCTCTATATCTTGAAACCTCTGTTTCTACTCCAGCCCCTGATCTATCCCAATCTAAATCTAAATCTAATATACCAGTACCATTCCATATATTGTAAACAGCTACCGAATCTGGGCAAACTTCCGTAATTAACAATGTTTCATAGTCACTAGTTGAAGCCCCAGTACCATTAACATATCCAGTAACTTTGTACCAACTAGTAGCTGAAAAACATAAAGTCTTTTGTTGCTGGTCTATACCAGTAGGACTTTCCCAAACTACATCCCATGGGCCTGTCTCTGATATACCTGAAGATACTGTCCAATTATAACTAGTAGCTGAACCATCAGAAGAAGTACCTATTACATTAATATTATAATAACAGTCTTCTGGGGTAATAATAACCGTGGTATCAAAAATTACAGGCTCATCTATCCAAGATGTTTGCTGAACAAATCCATCTGACCACTCAGCATATAAATACACTATACACTCTGTAGTAATAGGAACCTTTGTAAATTGGTACTCATATGGTTTATCAGATTCAGTCTCTGTTAAAGTTTTATCAGTCCAAACCCATTCATATTCATCCTGTTGATATTGCCCTAATCCTACTCTATCCGTATTAATAGATGTATTAACAAAAGTTACACCACTAGCCATTACTGCTTTTGGTGGTACTTGGTCCATACTAAGAGTAGGTCCAGAAAATACTCCTTGTGTGATATTCTCACTATAATTAACTTCTTTATCATCCCAGCCATCGTTCCAATGAACTTTAACATCTATCGAATGGATGCCATAAGTTGAAAATGCCCCTATGGTAGCTAAATTACCAAACCAACTTCCACCCACACCTTCAGTATGATATACTGTAGTATCATAAGATACATTAGTTACTACTGTATCGGTATCATCGTTAATCGTCCAATCAATACCAATTATTCTATCATCTGGATTGCTGCCTGTATAATCAAAGGTTACTATAGTACTAGGAATTGCTACATTATTAGCAGTTGCCTCATTACATATTAAATTAGCACTTGGTGCTGTACTATAAGTTAATTGAGAAAAATTCTCACTATAAGATACAGTTTGGCTTTCATAACCGTCATACCAATTTACCATTATTTCTACAACATGTGTCCCTGGATCAGTGAATGCCCCTGGAGTAGCTGCATGGGCTATCCATGATGTACCTTCCCCTTCCGTGTGTGCTACTATAGAAGTACTATCATTCTTCGTTATTACAGTATCTATAGCATCATTTACACGCCATTCTATTGACGTTATAGCACTATCTATGTCAGTGCCTGCGTACTTAAAGAAAACCTTAGTATCAGGAGGATACACTGTGTTACCTTGTGTTGCCCCAGCTTCAGTACACCTAGTTATATTTAGTACTGGTGCATGCCAATATATATTAACAGGCTCTACTTCAGCTACTTCATCACCACAAGCATCTCTTATAGTTATGGTAATATCATGGGCACCTGCTGTACTCCACTGGTACGAGGTGTTAGTAGTCCCAAAAACATCTAATTCACTCTCCCCATTACCCCACTCATAATCAGTACTATCTATTATATTGTTAGCATTTATTACATGCCCAAATCTGGAGTACCAATGATGCATAATTACTCCATTAAAATCCCAAGAGTGCTCATCGTCACTATTATTAGTTATACTATAGTTAGTATTGGTATAGCCATGTACTGGAATATTATGAGACCAGTTTAAAGTAGGAAGTATATTAGTTTTTATCTGTAC
>CAZRJS010000109.1:0-2280 GCA_964600565.1 Candidatus Woesearchaeota archaeon
AAAAAGAAACGATTCCATTTAATATTCAACCCTGTTATAGAGTCTCATTGGATTAGAAAAATGTTTTTTGATGGTACCGATGAAAAGTTTTATCAAGACAAAGACTTGTTAATATTAAAAACTACCCACCTCGATAACTACCACTTAGACTCAGAAGACCACAAGCGATACAAAGATTATAAGAAATCAGACCCTTATATGTACCAGGTTTACACCCTTGGTAATTGGGGAGTATTAAAGGGGCTCATATTCTCACAGGCCGACTGGGAAATTGCAGATTTATCAGAGGTGCAGCACCACTTTCCTACTAATTACCACGGGCAAGATTTTGGATGGGAAGATCCGAAAGCTTATGTGAGATTAGCGGTCGATGAAAATACAAAAACTATCTATATGCTGCAAGAAGTGGGAGGTTCTCATATTACCAATATGGACTTTGTGCCTAAAATTATAAACATAGTCGGTGGCGATAGATTGAGCTGCGATTCAGCTGATGCAAATAGTATTGCAGAGTTTAAAGATCTGGGTATCAAAAACTCAAGAGGAGTTGCAAAGCCGAAGGGTTCGATAGTTTTCGGTATCCAATGGCTAAAAAATTATCATTTAATTGTAGATATATCTTGCATAAATACTATATTAGAGTTAAAAGGATATAGCTGGTTGTTGGATAAAGCGGGAGAGTCAACAGGAACGCCACTAGATAAAAATAATCATTATATTGATGCGATACGATACGCTTTATATAATTACGCAAAAACAAACGGAACGATTCAAGGCATTCAGTTGCCATTTTAGAAGGGGTTATATGTCAGAAATAAGAAAAATAGTACCAGGCGATATAAGCAAGGTAAAAAGTAGCACAGAATCAGGCGAAGTTGTGGAGGCTAACCGGAAACGTACTGAGTCATATATTGACTTTCGGACAGTAAATATATATAAATTCCTTATGGAGTGCCAAAAGGGTGCGGGTGGATTTTCTGGCAATACTACCAACTCACATAAAACCTATATAGTACCAAATTCAACAGAGCCGGATTTCCCCACAAGAGTTAAGCGAGCGGTATTTATTAATTATTTCAATAAGTTTTTAAAGGCGCTTTATAAAGATATTTACTCTTTAATTAATGTTAAAACTACGGTATTTAATAGTGCCGGAAAACCACAAGAAGCCCACCGTTACGATGATTATGTGGATGACATTACAGGCGGTGGAGTCTCAAAGGAAAGTTTAAATAAATCAATTATTAATGCTAGCTATCGAGATGCTACGAGTTTTATTATTGGCGATATTGAAGCTGGAGAAACTCAGCCATTCTGCTATTTTAAAAATGCAATCGATGTTGCTAATGATGATAACGGGATACCATTATATGATACTGATAAAAAGGGCAATTTAACAAATATTACTTTTTGTGAACCCGACGAAATGGACGCAGACAATAATAGGATTGAGGTTCGCAGGTATTGGGGGCTCGAAGAGTTTAGGCTTGAAAAGCGACAATCCGGCAAAGTCAAAAAATGGGGCATAGTCGAGGTGTTTCCAAACACACTCACATTTAACGGCAAGCGGTTTTTACCAGTAAAACCGATCATATCGCAGGAGCGAGACAATAACCACGAATACCTACCAACCCCAAACTCTTACGCAATAGCTAAAATAGTATTAGGTATTTATGACAGAGGATCTGTATTAGACCACGTTATAGACAAGCAAGGGCATTCAATAGCAGTTATTAATGGTGATATTACATCAATGCCATCGGGTAAATTTAACGCCCTAGTTTATGCAGAGGGTGATAATAAACTCAATGCACCGTTTTATATGTCTCCAGATTATCACTTACCAGCCGTGCATAGTGATAGAATATCTGGCTTAATTATCGAAATGTTGGATATGATGGACGAGAGCGGAGTTAGCGCATCACTAAAACAAGTATCTCCAGAGAGTGGAATAGCTAAAGCGATCTCTTTAACCCCAAAAATAGCGCGCACAAAGGAAACTATCCGGCTGATAGAGCAGTGCGATAGGTTCGAGGAGACGATATACAAAGCTTATTTGGGCGAAGAAAAAGCAGACTGGCACTCAGAAACAACCTACCCGACCGAGTTCATACCCACCAGTGAACTAACTTTCTCGGATCTTGCAGATATGATAATAATATTTGACAATGAGAACCTTGCAGCTAATAAAGCCGATGTTATTAAAAAACTAATTGAAAAGCTGAACCCCAACGCATCGAAAGAGGATATTGAAAAACTAATATCTGAGGTCGATGTTGT
>CAZRJS010000109.1:2380-3556 GCA_964600565.1 Candidatus Woesearchaeota archaeon
ATTAAATAGTATATTAATACGGAGGGAGAATCGGTGTTATGGCTAAAAAGAAAACCAAAAAAGATATAAACGAGCTGCAAAGCATTTCTGGTAAAACTACCAAGAAAATCAAAGCCATATATCCACCTATTATAAGCGACATATTAGATGTTGACAGTTGGGACAATATCCCTTTTGAAGTTAAGCAAATATTCGATATAAACAACTATTCAAGCGGTGTTGAGGGTGTTATTGTTGATCAATCAGTAACAGGCGCACAGGTTGGCTTAGGTAGTAGTTTAGTAGTCAAGTCGGTCACTGATTTAGAGGATTATTTTTTAAATATTCCGTACGATGGGGTTAAATTATCATCGACATTAAGAGCTAATGCCCTGGAAGCTGAAAAGATAGTTACTAAAGTTATCAAAGAGCAATTATCATTTAAAACTAATTGGAAGAAATTAACAACAGAGATTGAAAAGGTAACAAATACAGTCGCAGATGTATCGACGGTGATTACCGATTTAGAACAAACAGGATTGAAGCATATTCAAGGCAAGTTGTCGACTAAAGAGACCGCTGCATTTAAAAAGCAAATCAAAAGTGCGCAAAAGTATGTTGATGGATTAACGGAACTATCGAGACCATCTAAAGCATTAAAAAAATCATATCAAAACGTAATTAATGCGGTTAATAGTAAAGACAAGGATATTTTAAACGGTGCGCTTGACAATGCTTTTAATAAAAAGATTAATTATAACAATAGCAGAGTTGCAAAAACTGAATTATCAAGGTCGTATAGTGAGGCTTTTCACAGGGAAATTGAAGAGGATAGTTTGGTTGGTGGCTATCGGTGGCTATTATCACCAAGCCACCCCATTACAGATCAATGTGATGCAATGGCAGAGATTGACAATGGAGCCGGTAAAGGTGTATATTTAAAAGGCGACGCACCATCTATTCCGGCACACCCGAATTGCTTGTGTATGCTAGAACCTTGGATAATTCAAGACGGCAAGAAGCCGAAAGAGTATAATGATGCTACTGCAAATAAATATCTTGGTAGTTTAAGCGAAAACAAACGAGCGCAAATAATAGGCAAAGATAATGCTAGCAAAAAAAGTAATTATACAAAAGGTTTGAAAGCTAAAGGGATCGATAAGGGATCTTTCCCGAGGCGTAATTTATTACCAAAAC
>CAZRJS010000110.1:0-3484 GCA_964600565.1 Candidatus Woesearchaeota archaeon
GGATAAAACATATGCAAGATGATCAAGGTTTTACAAACTTTGCTGATCCTTCAAGAATAGCACCGCATTTAGTTAAAGACTTTCATTACAATAGCCAATATTTATACCCTAACAATCATAACATAGACACTGCTTACACGTATATTATATGGTGTGGCAAAGAAGACGTATGGATATCACAATGGGATAATCATCAAGACAGATGTCATTTTGTAGGCACTGTTGATAAGCTAATTAAAAACTTTAAAACTGAAGATCTAGATTACACTGATTGGAATTACAAACAAAATACGAATAACAAAGGATAATATATGTATATGACACACGACGAAATAGAACACATATCACGCAGAGTATCAGAACTTGTAATACAAGCTTTAGATGCTAAACAAAGAGAATGGGATAAAGAGCTTATCAAAGATCTTAAAGATGTTAATGACAACCCTGAAGAAAAGCTATTATCAGACTTAGCGCAAGCAATGACTGCGTTAGATTATAATCTTAAGCTAGAGAACTATACAAGATGTTCACAGCTACAAGACGAGATCAAAGACATTGAAAACCAACTAAAAAACAATAAATAACAAATATGATAAAACCAATGCTAGCATACAAAGTTGACGCAAAGCCGATCGACTGGACTAACAAAGTCTACATGCAACCAAAACTAGACGGCGTACGTTGTCTAATCCAACTAAATGACAAAGGCGAAGTACACGCGTACTCTCGTACAGGTAAACCATGGCTTAACATAGCTCATGTACTAGAAGATCTAAAATATTTCTTCGAAATACATCCTGATGTTGTGCTTGACGGCGAACTGTATAATCATGATCTAAGAGACGATTTCGAAAAGATCATATCATTAGTCAGAAAACAAAAACCAACTGATCAGCAGCGCTTAGAAGCTCAAGAATTAGTACAGTTTCATTGCTATGACTATGTAGAAACAGTACTTAACGAATCATACAGCTACAGAAAAGATCAGTTATGCACAAGCGATATGTATACAGACTCTGTACGCTATGTGCCAACTTATCTAGTAAGCAGTTATGAAGAAGCTCAAGAATTACATTTTCAAAATGTATCTGTAAAAGACTATGAAGGCTCTATACTACGTCTAGATACTCCGTATCAATGCAAGCGTTCTTACAGCTTACAAAAGTTCAAAGACTTTCACGATACAGAAGCTACAATCGTAGGCTATGAAGCAGGCAAAGGCAAGCGCGAAGGTACTCTCGGCAAGTTCTTAATGCAAGATGATGACGGTATTAAGTTCGGTTGTCCTCCAGGTAAGGGTTACAATTTCAAAGACTTAGCTAATATCGTAAACAATATTCATGACTACATGGGCAAGCGTGCTACGTTCACATACTTCGAACGCACTAAAGCTGGTAGTTACAGACATCCACTCTTCAAAACACTACGTAACTATGAGTAGACTAATATGGAAGCTGTACAACAGCAATATGATAAGTATAGAAATAGCTAATGAACTACTAGATGAACACTACAAATGAATATATTTTATTTAAATAGAGATCCAGTAAAAGCTGCACAGATACAATACAACAAGCATGTGGTCAAAATGATCTTAGAATCAGCCCAGATGCTTTGTACTGCGCATCATCATTACACAGAACTACTAGCTCAAGACAATAGTTATATACCTTACAAGAAAGCTCATTACAATCATCCATCAACTATATGGTGCAGACAAAATATGAAGCAATACTTTTGGCTATATGATCATATGATAGCGCTAGGCAACGAATACACAAAACGATATAATAAAACACATTTAACTATTACAAAATGCGCGCAAATACTACAACATCCACCAGCAGGTATACCTATGGCTACTTTCGAAGAACCACCACAGTGTATGCCAGACCAGTACAAAGTTCAAGGCTGTAGCGTCACAGCTTATTGGAATTACTACGAACAAGAAAAGCACACAGTTGCATCAAAAACCGAACATTTAATACTAAGACCATGACAAGAAGAAAAATATATAAACACCTAATCGAAACCGATTTCCGCGGCACCAGAACTAAAATTAAGAATTTTATTAAACCAAGGGTGACAAAAGCTAATAGAGATAAAGTAGTAACAGGCTAATGTCACACAGGAACCTTGAATACCTAAACAAGAGACGTATCATATACAGACAAACTCCTTTAACAGATGTACCAACAGAGACATTTGCATGGGGAAGTTATTATGGACTAGGTACACATCAATGCTACGAGCTATTTCGAAGCAAAGCTAAAATAACTACATACAAGAGTCTTAAATGGCATTTAATAGTCTTATGGTATCTTAACCCACAGTTAGATCCTGATGACCTTGATGATCTTGCTAAGATGATGTGTGATAAACTACACGGATTTATAACTTTTAATGTAACACAACAACTAAGAAAGAACATAGTATATGACGTGAGCATGTATGATTTAGAAATACCACCTAAGAATAGAGCTCGTAAGATTATATTTGATGAGTTTTGTGGACTAGATAAAAGTGCTAAAATGACTATCGTAGGTAAGATGATTGGCAGAAGCAAGATAATAAGAGCAGATGATGTGTATGAGACTATGCTAGACATTCATGATAACAATGATAAAATAACATGGAGCAAAGTAGCATCAGTATTAAAATGCTCTGAACGAACAGTATTAAGAAATATAGACAATGAACTTAAAAAAGAAAAAGAACTTTTAAACCAAAACAATGAAGAAATATAATGTAAAAAATTACGTTAGGTATAAGGAAGATGTTAAAGCATGTATGCCTGATGAAGAGTTTGCTTATTTTGAATTATCAAGAAAAGATTTAATAATTAAATTCTTACCTCTTGTAGAAAATATAGCACGTAAGTTCTCTACTACACAGCAAGCATCAGGTGTAATGAGTATAAACGATCTTATACAAGAAGGATCAGCAGGTTTAACTAAAGCAGTAGACAGATTAGACTGGGAAGTATTAAATGAATCAGAAGATATAGAAAAAACATTAAAATCTTTTCTATCAAAAAGAATTAAAGGTGCTATACGTAGAGCAGTAGATAAAAACAGAGGTGATATACGTATACCTGAGCATAAGCTTAACGAGATAAGAAAAGACAATGGCAAGGATCAAAAGATGGTATCAATGTTCTTTAACAGTATATTCTTATCAATTGATGCTCAACCTACAGATGATGAAAATTCTATGTATCAAATACCTGATAAGTCAGAACCTTATAACATACAGTTGATGAATGTATACTTAGTAGGTTTATTAAGAAAACATTTAAACGATAAAGAGTTTGATGTGCTAAGATTAAGCTACGGTTTAGACTGTGAAAAGCACTCAGCTAAAGACATAGCAAAAGAACTAAACATATTAGGAGCAAGCGATTACGTAAGAGTATCAGAGCTCAAGAAACAAGCAGTACAGAAATTAATTGACAACGTAGATCACTCGCAAGTGCTTGACTACC
>CAZRJS010000111.1:0-1211 GCA_964600565.1 Candidatus Woesearchaeota archaeon
GATGCAACTGGAAACGCAAACGATTTTCAAGATGCTTTAAACCAATTAGATAAATTTCAATCTTCAATAGAACAAGTTTTTTTAAATTTAGGAGTTGAACAATCTGTTATTTCTGATTTAATGGAACGAAACGGAGGACATGGCGAATGGTTAACATTTACAGAAGCAAAAGAATTAGGTTTTGTTGGTAATGAGTGGACTGCAAAGAAAGTTACTAATTACACAAAACAACAATTCACAAATAGACATATAATAGTACCGAATAATTTAATTAATAATTTACCTAAACCAAAAAGAATGGAAGAAAATGAAAAAAAGTCTTTGTTTGAAGAGTTCAAGAACTTATTCAGAAACGAAGCTTTAATTCAAGCCGCAGAAGATGATGCAGAGCAGGAATTAAAAGATTTAAAAGAAGAAAACGAAGCTTTAAAAGCTAAGGTTTCAGAATTAGAAGCTATGATTGCAGAATTACAGCCTCAAGAAGAAGAAGAAGTAATGGAAGACAAAGTAGAAGATGTAATAACTAATGAAGTTGTTGTTGAAGAACCTACTATGGAAGAAGTTATTAATGCTAAAGTAAAAGAAGAAATTAAAAATTTAGCAAAACCATCAACAGAAAAGACAAATTCAAAAAAGGACGATAACAAAAAAGTTCCTGTTTGGAAACAACATTTAAACAATTACCAAAACTTTATAAAATAATGGCAACACCAACAATCACAACAAACACTTATGCAGGGAAAGACCTGGAAGGTGTAATCGCTCAATCTATCCTTAGAGGAAAGACAATTGAAAACGGATACATAACTGTTCATTCAGATATTGATTCAAGAGCAGTAATCAAGACATTAGATGGAACTTTAAACGTTCAAGATTCTGCAGCAGCTTTTAATAGCGCAGGTTCTTTTACTTTAGATGAAAAATATCTTGATCCAAAGAAATTCATGGAAGCAGTAGAATATGATTATTCTACATTGAATGCTACATGGTATGCATCACAACAACCAAGAGGTCGTGCAGGCGATTTTGAAGCACCAGCAACTTTAGAAGAAGCAATTATCGAACATCGTTCAGCTTTAAGATCTAAATTTATGGATGCAGCAATCTGGAGAGGTTCAGTTGCAGCAGGAACATTAGCGAAAGTTACCGTTTCAGCATCTGCAAATGTAGTAGCTGGATTAATTCCTTTATTGGAAGCAGGTTCTGATACT
>CAZRJS010000111.1:1311-3434 GCA_964600565.1 Candidatus Woesearchaeota archaeon
CAAGTTTATAACTCTTTACCAGAATCAGTAGAAGATGATTTAGATTTCTTTATTTTTGGAGATAAGAATTTAATCAAAGCTTATTCTTTAGCACAAGCAACTGCATCAAACGGCGCAGGTTCTTATTATATTGGTTCTAAAGAATTAGATTTCTTAGGTTCTAAAATTGTATATGTACCTTACATGGCTAAAAATACAATCGTAGCAGCAAATGCTTCTAACTTACATTTCGGTACAGCTTTAGATGCTGAATGGAATGATTTAGCTATCATACCTCAATTTGAAAGTACTGGAGACAGAACTGTAAGATATAGATGTGATTACGCTTTTGATGTAAATTACACTAACGGTGGAGATATAGTTCTTTACAGATAGTAAATAAATTAAAAAAGGCTTATCTAATAGGTAAGCCTTATTTTTAAACAATTAAAATAAAAGACAAATGAGCGCAAGTTTAAGTTTAACAGCAGTTGGTGGTATTAACTGCAATAAAAGAGCAGGGGTTAAAACCTTGTATATAATAAAAACCGCAGATATTACAAGCATTACAGCAGGAACAGTTGCACATGACATCACTAATATGGTATTTGCAGTAGTTGGAAACGGCTTTGGTAAAGTATCATTCAAAAGAGGTGAATGTGAAGTGACTGAATCAATGGAACAAAACAATGAAGTAGGTATTGCATTTAGTGTACCTAATCCAAACAAAGAACAAAGATTCCAATTAGAAGCAATTAGAAAGTCATGCGAAATGTATGCAGTTGCAAGATTATATGATGACGAAAGATTATTATTTGTTGGATATGATGCAGTTGCTGAAGAAGAAGCATTTGTACAATTTAATAACTTAGAATCTACTTCAGGAAAAGCTACTTCAGATGAAAATTTATTCACAATGAATTTGATGGCTGAACAAGGCGAAATGTTGAGAGTGTTAAGCGGTATTTCTGGGGCTTCAACTCCAGCAACTACAGTTGTAGCTATCGAAGCAGAATTAATTGCAGCAACTTCAGTATAAACGCCTATGTGGAAATTTAAAAAGCAATACAAAGAAAGTATTATCTTTGTTAGAGGATTTGGAAATATAGACACAAGAAAGGTAAACGCTAATGATATACACAAACACTCTCTTTTGGGAGGGTTTGGTATGTTAGCAAAATTTATAGAGAAGCATGAAGCAGTTACAAAGAAACCAAAAAGTACAAAAGCAGGCAAGTAGTTTTACAGTAGAAAACAAAATTGCACAAACACCAATAAGTACTAATTTGGTTAAAAAAACAAATGGATTTAAAATTGTTAGTCGTGGGATTGACAATTTACTTCCATATACAATTAGTGAAATAGTAAAAAATAGTTCTACACTTTCAAATATTATTTATTCAAAAGCTGAATATGTAAGTAGTGGCGAAATTATTATTGATAATGAAGTTGTAAAAGATAAATTATTAGAAGATCTTAATTCTAATTATGACTTTTACGAACTTTCAAAACGTTTATCAATTGATTATTATTCTCATGGATATGCATTTATTGAAAGAGTACGAATAGGTTCTGAAATATTTGTTTATCATTTACCAACTGAAAGAGTTTGTATTGAAGAGTTTGATGTTTTACCAGAATTTGCTGTAATAAGTAAAGACTGGCAAAATAAAAGAATTAAGCCTTATGGGATTAGTTTTTTTCCTAATGAAACAATGGATGAAGATTCAGAAGTTGAAACTTTCAGAAGCATTATAATGTTAAAAGATTATGATGTAATGAATAGCGTTTATGGTTTACCTAAATGGGTAGGTGCGTTTTATGATGCACAAGTTGAAAGCTTAATTGGACAATATTCTGCAAATCATTTTGAAAATGGTATTACATTAAGTGCTATATTAAGTATTGATTTAGGTGAATATAATACACCAGAAGATTTAATAGCAGCTAAAAACAAATTAGAAAAGAATATCAAAGGAACTTCAGATGGCCGAAGTGGTAAAACTTTAATTCACGCATCAAATAGCGGCGTTGAAGCACCAGTTTATACTGTATTTCCAATGGAAAAAGAAGGTTCATTTTCTAAATTACAAGAAACTACTGAAAATAATATAGTAAAAGCAAACCAATGGTTCAGAAGTTTA
>CAZRJS010000112.1:0-3406 GCA_964600565.1 Candidatus Woesearchaeota archaeon
CTCCTATCTGGACCAGGGGGCCTTAAGAGTGGGCTTGCTTCTGGAGTGTTTTCGCTATTAAAATTACACTATATGGATTGTGAATTAGTTACTGAGTACCCAAAAGAGTTAACCTGGGAAGAAAATTGGAAGGTACTCGGTATGCAAGGTTCAATATTTGGGGAACAAAATAGAAGGCTGTTAAGAATAGGAAACAAAGTAGATGTAATAGTTACAGACACCTCTTTGTTGTACTCCCTAATTTATGAAAGAGGGTCTTTAACTAAGGAGTTTGAAAATTATATAATTAGTGTATATAACTCATACAATAATTTAAACATTGTTTTAACTAGAAATGGGACAGCTAAATATGAAAATTTCGGTAGAAAACAATCAGAAATAGAAGCTATGGAAATAGATAATTTAGTAAAAATTATATTAACCGAACATAGAATAAAGCACTATGCTTTTAGGCCGGGGCTGGAGGCTATTAATAATATAACCTCTATAATATTAGAGAGATTTGATAAGAAAATTAAGTATAACTTGAAGGAGATAATCTAAAAGGGGAAAATTAATGGAAGATATTAGACCAAGTGTTCTAGACGATAATATTAATAATTTTATTGATAGGTTAAGTCTTGAAAATGAAACGTGCTGTTTAAAGCATGGACCTAAAGAAATGGAGATAAAAGCACCACCAGCAGTAGATTTTTTGTGTCAGCACATTGGGTTTAAAGATGATAATATAGCCACCGAGGTATTAAGGATTCCAATTTGTAAAGAGTGTGCGGAAGCCCTACTTAACCCTGAGTGGCTATTGGTGTATTGTGTGGGCTGTAATAGCTCTCAATGGATATTTAAACCTAAGGCATATAATAAAGTTACTGAGGGCATAATTTGGTTAGATGAATGTCCTGAGTGTAAGGAGATATAATATGTCAAGATCAAAGGGATGGGGCTATTCAGAAAAAAAGCTCCTTAAGAAGACTTATGGTAAACTAACCATTAAAGAATTAGAAAAGTTATTTCCAAATAGATCAAGAGAGTCAATAAACAATAAAGTAAAAAGACTCAAAAGATCAGGAGAACTAACAGAAGGTAAAGATAAAGATACTATAAAAAGAGCTTACGAGCAGCGCGGAATAGAAGTAAAATAATTTATTAAAGGAGTTTATATGGAAAATGATACTAATCCTTTAGATGCTATATATGAATCAAAATGCTTTACATGTAGACACAGATTAAGTAGAGTAATTAAACCAGTTACACAAGAAGATAAGGAGTATTATTTAGATCTTATGGGCATTGATGACCAAGATAGTACAGATTTATATATAGAACAACATAGGTGCTTAATGACTGATGAAGATTTAGATGGTGTAATTCTTGAGTGTAACCAATATGAAAGGGCAAATGATTTTAAACTAATTAGGGAGTATGAATTTTGAAAAAAATAAAAAAAAATAAAAAAAAAGAAGACAAAAAACAGTTTCCAACCATGTATCAATTTGTAGCGGAACAAAATAGATTAGAAAGAACTGGTGGATTGCCAGCGGATCATCCAAATGGAGCTGTTGCGCCGTGTGATGTACCATTTACCCCAAGAGAAAGAGACTTCTTTAGACGGCAGTTAGAAGAAGCATTAAAAGGATTAGAATAGGCAATAATTATGGGATTAAAAAATGATGGGTTCTACATGGACCTTAATAGGCACGTAGTAGATTTAACAAAGAAAAACACGATAGAACGAATAAAAAGTAGTCGGGTATACAATTGTGGGGCGTACGGCGTATTTAGAACATTAATGAGCAATTTAATAAGAGGTGGGTGGCGAGATCGCGACGGCTTTCCTTTAAAAAGCAAATTTTTTGAGAAGGGCAAATTAGCTTGCAGTATTTCTATCAGAAGATTAATAAAAATGACAGGTATACCTAATCAAAGAATGCAAGAGTATCTAAAAATGTTAAAAGAAGTCAGGTGGATAGAAACGTCTAACCGGTATATGGCTAAAAAACAAACCACCTTTATATTAGGTTATTGGGTTGAATACATAGACACTGATGAAAAAAAACATTATAAAGAGACTTGGTATAAGGATGAGGTTATGGACGGTATTAGGTTACTCAATGATACAAAAAAAGTAGCTACTATTGAGGAAGAAACAACTAAATTTGAAGAAGAAACTATATCATTTGATGAAATCTATTTTAATGATACAGTGTCTTATTTTGCTACACCGTGATGATAATCATCACACTACCGTGATGATAATCATCACATATAATAGATAGAGTAAAATACTAGATAAATAAATACTAGTAGTATTTGTTTAAGTAGTATTTATGTAAAAACTTTTTTATTTAATTTTAAAAACAAAACTGGAACAAAGAATAATGGATGAGACTTTAACAAAATATATATCAAGAAAAACTATGCGCCTAAAAAATACAAATGCTTGTTTAAGTTTTGTAAGTACAATTTGGAGGGATGAGCCTCTTTTAATTATATTTAATAATTTAAATAATACTATTGTAGACTCATGTTTTAATCCTACTTATCAGAATGGTGATTTTGAGTTGTTAGAGAAAATGGTTAAAGATTTTTTGAATTAAAATATAAGTTAAACAACGGAGCATTTGGTGCGTATGATTAAAAAACGGTGTAGTAAATGTCAAAAATTAAAAACTTTAGACTTGTTTGGTAAGTGTAATTGTACTAAGGACGGCTTACAATATCTGTGTAAGCAGTGTAGAAAGGGCTATAGAATTGCTAATAAAGAATTACTCAGTAGGCAGTCTAGTTCTCATTACTATGCTAATAAAGAAAGTATATTGTTACAGCAGAAAAATTACTATGAGGTTAATAAAGTGGAGATTGGTAGGAAGTGTAAGAAATACAGGGAGCTTAACAAGAAAAAAATTTCTGACAATAATAAGAAATATAATGCTGCCAATAGAGAAAAATTATCAGCCAAAGATAAAGAATACTATATAAAAAACCGGCAGCATCTTTTAGATTATCAAAAACAATATAATACTTCTAATAAGGGTAAGGTAACTGCTCGTACTATTGCTAATGCGAAATATGATCTATTTAAAGATAAATTAACTGTAGATGAAGCCCCTAGACTAGCATCAGACGGAATTTCTTTAGAAGTTAAGTGTAGGTACTGTGGTAAGTACCTTATACCAACAGTTACACAAATACAAAATAGAATAAAGTCATTAAATAGTTCACTTGATGGTGACAGATTTTTGTATTGTTCAGATAACTGTAAGGAAGCTTGTCCTACTTATGGACAGCATAAATATCCTAAAGGCTTTAAAAAAGCTTCATCCAGAGAAGTAAATCCATTTGTTAGACAACTGTGCCTTAAACGAGACAATTGGACCTGTCAAATCTGTGGAGCCACCCAAGAGGATGA
>CAZRJS010000113.1:0-3396 GCA_964600565.1 Candidatus Woesearchaeota archaeon
TATTTGGCAGCAGCCTGGATGATAATTCAAAGTTTTGTTCAATTTTTTCAATCTATTTTTCGCGCTTTTGAGAAAATGGAATACGAAGCTTTATCAAAAATTATTTACTCTGCTGTTCTATTTGCTCTAATTATTTATGGAATACATCTAAGCTGGGGAATAAAAGCGTTGATGCAAAGCTATGTTCTTGCAGCTGCGATCGGTCTTATCGTTGTCTTGTTCTTAATATGGATTAAATTTATTAAATTTAGAATTGAAGTAGATTTATTGTTCTGGAAAAAATTATTGAATGAAGCGTGGCCGTTTGCCCTTTTTACGGTTTTTGCTATTATGTATTTCCAAATATCGGTTGTAATGTTGTCTCTCATGGATACAGATAGAGCCGTTGGTTTGTATTCAATTGCGTTTAATTCTGTCGTAGTTTTTTTAATATTGGCGGATATCGTTGCGAGTAGCGTTCTGCCGACTTTATCCAAATTAATTAACCGAAATAATTTATTTAAACGTTTAATTAGAAAATTAATTATATTATTACTTATCACAGGATTGTCTTTAGCAATCATTCTGTTTTTAGGAGCACCTTTTCTTATAAAATTAATATATGGCATAGAATTTGTGGAAGCAACCAGAGCCTTTCAGGTAATGGTTTGGATTTTACCCCTTAGGTTCATGAATTATATATTCGCGGTTTTCTTAATTGTGATGAATCTTCAAAAGAAAAGATTAAACGCAGCTATAATTTGTGCTTTATTTAATGTGTTAATAAATTTAATTTTAATTCCGGTATTTGGTTTTATGGGAGCAGCTGTTTCTACTTTACTTACAGAAATTACGTTATTTTTTATTTATTTTGCTTTTTATCGCAAAACTCTTAATAAAATAACCACCACTCAATTTAATGGCTAATACAAATTTTTTAATAGGCAGTTATATTAAATGCTATAGCGCTTACGCTAAAGACGACGAGATTAGGTATAACGGTGCTTCGGGTGGAGTTGTTACGGCTCTATTAGTTTTCGCACTCGAAACAGGTCTTATTGATGGAGCATTGGTTGCAAAAGATAAGAAAGAGAATCCTTTTGTTGCCGAATCGTTTATAGCCAGAACCAAAGAAGACATAATTAAGTCAGCGAAATCTAAATATTGTCCTGTATCTGTAGGTTCAGCACTAAAAGAAATTATTGATAGCAAGGACAAAGAAAAATTTGCTATAGTTGGTCTGCCTTGTCACATTTCCAGAATTAAAAAGGCGTGTAAAGTCGATAGTAATCTGAATAAAAAGATTTTTTTGACATTGGGATTATTTTGCGGCCATACGCCCTCGTTAAACGCAATTGATTTTTTTTTAAAAAGATTTAATCTTAAAAAAGAGGAAATTGTTAAAATAAATTATAGAGGAGATGGTTGGCCCGGATATGTTAAAATATTCAAGAAAAATGGCGAAATAGTTAAATATCCTTCTTCTTTGTACTGGAGTATAGCTGGTTCTAGTTTCTTTTATCCTAAAACATGTTTGGCTTGCGATGATTGCTCTTCAGAAGAAGCTGATATATCTTGTGGCGATGCTTGGTTACCAGAGTTTAAACAAGATAGTATCGGCCGTTCGCTTCTTGTTTGTAGAACCGAGAGAGGAAACGTTGTTTTGCAAGAAGCCCAAAAACAAGGTCTAATAGAATTAAAAGAAATTCCATTGGAAAAAATCATTTTCTCTCTTATGGGGGCACTTTATCTTAAAAAAAAGGGATTGAGGTTTTTCTTTCCTTCGTCAAGCAATCAAATCAAAAAACCTGGCTTGTTAGATGGTTTAATCTGTTTTCCTCTTTTCGTTAGCGCTATTTTGGGCAGGAAAGTTTTTTTCAGGAGAATACTCTTAATTATTCCTCTTAAATTTATTTTATTATATAACAGTTTTTTAAATATAATTTATCGCAAAAAAGCTAAACGTGATTTTGTAAAAGATATTAAGTAAAATATGCAAGACAATAAAAATACATTTATTTTGGCAGGGAATGGTTCTTACGAGAATAAAGGTTGCGAAGCAATTCTGAGAGGAACAATAAAAATAATACGTCATTATTTTGATAATCCTAAATTTATAGTTTTGAGTTTCTATTCGTCAAACGAGGAATTCAAAAAACAAGTTCTAGCAGAACCTGACGAAAGTATTGTTGATAAAAAAACTTTTATATTTAATAAATCAAAACCTGCTCGGCTTTTAAACAGATTAAGATTTAGTGTCCAGAACGAGAAAAACAGGGCGTATACTATTTATAAAGAAATCTTGCCTTATTTGGATTTGGAAAGTACATGTGCAGTTTTATCTTTGGGCGGAGATAATTATTCTCTTGATTATAGAAAGCCTAAATATTTCACCGACTTGGACAATCTTGTTTTGACTAAAAATAAACCAATGATGATTTGGGGAGCTTCGGTTGGGCCATTTTCTAAATTACCACATTACGAGGAATATATGCAGAAGCATCTTAAAAGAATTACAGGAATATTTGCAAGGGAATCCGTGACAGTGGAGTATCTATCTAGTATCGGTATTACTAAAAATGTGTATAGAGTGGCTGATCCAGCTTTTCTTTTAGATGCAATAGAACCCTCTAGAGATAAATTTGACAAAAAAATATTAGATGGAGCAATTGGAATAAATTTTAGTTCTCTTATGGCTAAATTCCTAACAAATAATAATTTAAAAAAATGGACGCAGGATTGCGCTGAAATAATTAAAAAAATTATGTTTGAGACTGGCAGGCCGATTTATTTAATCCCACATGTTGTTGTTCAAGGCTCAAATGATCATACTTTTTTTAAAAGAATTTTATCTTTGATAGATGCGCCCAAAGATATGCTTATCTTGCTTCCTGCTAATTTAAGCGCAGGTGAAACAAAATGGATTATAAGCAGAATGTTTGTTTTTTTAGGTGCTCGGACCCATTCGGTTATTGCGGCTTTATCTTCAGCCGTTCCAGTATTGAGTCTTGCTTATAGTATAAAGGGGATTGGAATTAACAGGGATTTTTATGACAATGATAATTTTTCTTTAGGAAAAGATCAAATAACACCAGATATAATTGTCCGGAAAATAAAAGAATTAATAAAAGAAAGAGAAGGCATAAAAGAGCAAATTAATGCAACCTTACCAAGTATTGAAAAACTTGCTTTAAGCGCTGGCCAGTATTTAAAAGATATAATTTGAAATAGTTAAACGAAAAACCCCTTTTCTTATTCCGTTTTTCTTGATAGTTTGCATTTTTTTGTAACCAAAATATAAGTATTTGAATTAAAAAACATCAAAAACAATTTCGAAAAGATGTTACTGATCTTACTAATTAATTATTGGTTTTCCGGCGTATAAAAAATAAAGACTCTGTGTTTTGAATCTGTATA
>CAZRJS010000114.1:0-3344 GCA_964600565.1 Candidatus Woesearchaeota archaeon
AGGGTAGCTGGGACAACAGGGGCAGAAGCAGACACGGCATCTATGTTCACAGATGAGTCAACGGGAAAAGAATATAACTTCAACACTACGGCTGGATTAAAGAACTTCAAGGAAGATTACCCAGAATATACATACGAAGATATGGATGCTTTCCTATACGACGATGCTGGAATTAAGAACGGTACTATTAGAAAGGGATTGCTTGAAGGAGCTGGATTTAGCCCAATAGCCGCCAAAGAAAGGTCTTACGACAATAGTTTTATGGTAAATGCGGCAAGAGAAGCACTAAAAAGAGATTATAAAAAGTCTTCGTCTGATTTTATGCAAGCAATGAAAAGTAATTTCAAGGATTTAACCGAAGCAGATGAAATCGCAATGGAGGAGGCATATAAAAGCGAACAAGCAATAGTAAGTGGACTTAACTGGTTAGAAAGAAGACAATATTTTAAATTATAATATTATGGCTTTTGATTTTAAAAAGATTAAAACCCCAAGTTTCCTGAAACCAGTTTTCGGAGAATTGTTATTTAAAAAAGAACCTGAAAAGGTTATGACTTTTCCTGTGGGAGAGGGTTTAACTCCAAAACAGAAAGCTCTGGCTGAAACTAAAATAAAGAAATTATCATTTCTGAAACCCAAATCAACCCTCAAGGATACGATTGACAGATTTCCAAGAGCATTACTGGAAACATTTGCGAAAGCCGTCCCGATGCTTACTGGCGGAACAAAACCAATTCCAACTACAAAGGAGGAATGGATTAAAAGGTGGGAAGAAATTAAAGAAGAAGAAAGACGACCATTCCTTGAAAAACTTGGAGCTGGAGACCCAGAGAGAAGAGAAGAACTTATGGCATCAATATACCCAGAAGCTGGAACATTGAGAATGCCGTCAAAAGTTATTTCTAAATTGCTAAAGAAATCAACCGTTAAACCAAAAACAACGCTTAAGCAAACCATAAAACAACCGAAAGAGAAGGCTTTGAGAAATCTGAATACTCAATTAAAAAGAGAAGAGTCTGTTGCTAAACTGGCAGTGGAAGATGTATTGGCAAAAAGGAAGGTTATATCTGAAGAAAAAGACTTTCTCGCAAGTATAAAGAAAGGAATTGTTAGTGGGATAGAAAAGGAGAAAAATGTTGTACGCAAATCAATAGGCTTTCAAAGAAAAGTTAAGAACTTAAACGCAACAACACTATCTCGCATAAAAGAGAGTATTGGGATTAAGGAGTGGAAAAACGCTAACTACGAACAACTGAATAAGGTTTTAGCGGAAAGTAAAAAACTGAAAGCGAATGATAGGTTTTTATCAGAAAAACAATTAATTGGACTAAAAGATTATGCAAAAACATTTGATAATCCTCGTTTGGTTACACAACGAGAAATTACTTCAAGGTTTAAAGAGACAGAGGAGGTTCTTGGTGGATTTATAACTAAAAGAGTTTCGAACTTAGGTTTCCCGACAGTAGATGTTAAAGCTGGACACGAAGTGGTTACTAAAATTGTTGATTCTGCTGATTTTGAATTAAGGTTGGCAAACAAAAGAATAAAAACAATAAATAGTGAATTTGATAAATTACTTGTGCAAGCAGAAAAGGCAAGTGGTTTAAGTTATACTAAAAGGGCAGAAGGTGTAGGGAAAAAGGTTTTTGACAAAATGAGTGGCAAGGATGTTAAATTAACCAATGAGGAACAAGGCGTGGTTACGTATCTAACAGACTATTTCAAAAAGGCTCGTAAGGATTTGAAACTTGAGAAATATCGCCAGAATTATATTACCAATATAGATAAAACATTCTTAGAAAAGCTAAAAGCAAATAAGTGGAACTTAACCGAAACAATTAAAAAATACAAGACAAAGGAGGGTGATATACCAATAGACGTAATGTTGGCTTTAGATAATGTTATAGGGTCAGAGAAGTTCTTTAGATTTGCTTTAGAAAGAAAAGGTGTTGTTGACCCAACCACAAACATAAGAAAAGTTTTACAACAATATTCCTCTATATTAGAGAATAAAAAAGCATTAGATGCAATACTCCCAGAGGGACAAGCCGCAGTTCAATTATTACTACAACCAAAAACTGCTTCTTGGATGAAAAGTTTTCTACAAAACCTAAAAGGACGTGGCTTAGATTCTAACTTCAGAAGAGGTAAAATGGGATGGGCATCAAAAGTAGGTGATAAAATCATTGACTTTGGATATATGCGATTGCTTGGTTTAAACTATATGTCGGTTATTAAGAATGTTGTTGGTGGTGAAGTTAATAGCCTTACCTTCCAAACATTTAATAAATACCTGACTGGTAAAAAGCGATTTGTTCTTAACCCAAAAAAGGCACACAAGATTATAAGTGATGCTGGGCTATTAGACGGTTCTTATGTAGATATAATAAGGAAGAATATTGGAAGTAAAACAAAGAGAGCTGTTGATATGACGCTATATGGCGGAATGGAACTTGCTGAATACGAAATTAGAGGAAGTTATTTTTTAGGAGAAATGACTAAACAAGAGTTTAAAACTGGTATATTAAGCAGACAAAGGTTTAGGGAAATTTTAGATGGAATTGCAACGACACAGGGAATTTATACAAAAGTAGATAGCCCATTATTCGTGCAGACAGCCATAGGTAGGTCTATGATGCAGTTTGGCAGATGGAAGATAACCAACTTAAATCTTGTAAGAAGGATATCTGGTGGAGCTAAAAAGGAATGGGCTAAAGGAGAATATTTAGGAAAGAATACAAGGAGCCTATTAAAAATGTTCACATTATATGGAGCGGGAACTTATCTTATGTTTGAAGCAGGAAAAGCTGGCTATAAAGAAAGTAAAAAAGTAGCGGAAGCTGGCACTGAACTTGTTAGCTTGTTCTTAAACCTCCCCGAAGAAACAATGAGAGCCGTTCAAGAAAATCCACTATTCCAAACATTAGACGCCACAATATATAGTATTCAGGAGTTAATGAACTATATGGGAATAATAGAAGAACCAAGAGCAATAAAGTTTAGGAGTGGAATAGAAGATTTATGGCTATCTCCAATAGAAAGACCAAAGGCGTTATTAAGGATTGGAAAAGAAAAACCAGCTGACGAAATCAACTGGGACGATGTTTTTACTCCAATGGAAAAAGAAAGAGATTGGGACGAGGTATTTAAATAGAAATTATCTACCAGTCCACCTTAGAAAATCTGCAAAACAAAAATCAATGTCATAATACATAGTTGTGTCTTGCCAGAAAATAAAAGATATAATAAGTATTGCTAATCCAACACCAATAATATAATTTAATAAATTCATTACAACCAACATAACACAAGGAACAAACAATGTCAAGTGACAATAAACAAGA
>CAZRJS010000115.1:0-3335 GCA_964600565.1 Candidatus Woesearchaeota archaeon
AATCATTCTAAAAAAATTCTTACTTTTTTAGTTCTGGTTTAACTTTCAATAAGAAGCAAAAGTGACTGAATAATAATATCAACGAATAGAGAAATTAGAATCCGTTAATGAAGTAGAACAAAATATAAAAAACGGAGATATAATTTTATGTCACGCACCGCTTATCAGAGAAGTAAATTAAAAGGAGGAGATGGTCAATCTCTTGACGGTCCAGATGGAGATACTTTATTAGATGGAGATTTTGCATTTGTTTCTTTTAGAGGATTAGGAACAATACGGTATATTCTAGATGCAGATTCTGGATTACCTGAAAAAATACCATTTGTTATTCCTCCTGCTTTAAACCCTGGTCTAAAAAGATGGATATTACAGGGACATGAAATTTTTATTGATCCAACTGTAGCTGACCAAACTAAAATCACTACAGAACAATGTAGGTCAGTCCAGGATATTATTGTCGCTGCAGACTCCACTACAAAAGTCACAATTACTCTTAGTCCATTAAGTATTAATGAAACTACCAATTATAATTTTTTAAATGATCTTGATATTCCCAGACATATAGATATTCGTATTGGACTCGGTGCGATAATGAATGTAGACTCAACAGCGGCCGTAGATATTGATGGAGAATTATTTATAGGAAGATATCAAACATTTTCACAAACTGGAACTATTACATTTGGAAAGAATTGTCCTAATAATTTATATCCAGAGATGTGGGGAGCTATAATTGGAGAAGGTGAGGTTGATAGTACAATTCCATTACAATTAACTGCTAATGCTATGGATAATAGAACAGTTGATCTTGCTGCTTCTGTTGGAGGATATTATAAAATCACTTCTGCTATTTCTCCCCCTACTGTAAGGTCATGGACTATAAATGGAAATGGAAGTAGGATTCAACAATTTACAAATAATACTCCGATACTTGAAATAGGCCGGGGGGTTTGGACCCATCATTGGTTTGTTAAAAATGTGTTTTTAACTTATAATGAAAACCAAACAAAAACTGATGTAAATAGTTATGGAATTGCTTATTGTAAAGATGATGGAGTAACTGGTTCTGGAATACCATATTTTGGACAAATTGAGAGAGTATGGATTCAAAGTGCTTATAGAGGAATAGGAATTCTTGGAACTCCTGGTCAACAAATAGCACCGTGGATGATCACTGTAAGAGATACTCAAATAACTGGTACAATTGGAGCTGGAATATATTATGTGTCTCCTAAGGCAGTAGGAATGCCTAATAATTCATTTCGTCATGTTTATGTTTCTTATAGACATATGACATACCCAAGAAGAAATATAGAACCAGGGTTTGTTCTTCATGTACAAACAGAAGCTACAATGGATGAATGTGCAGTAGAAGAATCGTATGGATGTGCAGTAGCTCTTCAAACAATGAAATCTATAAACATAAATAATTTACATATAGAATCTGCAACTCTTAATGATGAAGATGGATTAGACTTAATTAAAATTACTCAATCCAACGTTACTTTTAATGGTGGTGATTTTAGTGGAATGGGATTTGGAGTAGATACAACTAGCTCAGAAGGAGCAAATATATTTTTATGTAATGTACCAGGAGATACGTATAATAAAGTTATTATTAATAATATACGAGAACAATTTCCAGTTAATACAGGAGACTTGCATTTTATAAAAACTGGTAGTTATTTATGGCCTGGTACAACTTATTATTCAAGATATCATGTTGAAATAAATGGATGTTCTACAACATATTGTGCTGATTGGTATAAGAAATATTATTCTGTAACTGGTGCTGCTATAGATGTTCTCAATGGAGTATCTCCTGCCAATCAAGATGCAATTATTGGAGATTCAACTTCTTGTATAATATCGACTGTTGGTTTGACTGAATTAATTCCCACAACTGGGGATCCACTATATCAAGGGTTGAATAAAACTTACTATTTACCTGATGGAGAAATATCTGGACAGAAAAAAACAATTAGAAAGGAATCCGAAGTTGGAACAGCAAATGTTATAGTTGAACACCATAAAGAAAAAGATAATAGAGAATTCTTTCTATATAATGAAGGTGACTACATAATGTTAGAATGGGTAGATACTACCTATGATAGTTCACAATGGATAACAATAGGAGAATCAACTGGAGTTTATCAATTAGCTGGTCCTACAACAACAACTTTAATAACTACTGGAACAACAGATTGTTTAAATGCAACAGATGGGACTGGTTATAATTGTTTCTATACTTTAGATGATGGTCAAGTTTATGGTCAAAGAAAAACTATTAGAAAATGTCAGGAATATGGAACTACAACTGTTACTATTAGTCATCATAGAAATGGAAACAATTGGGTCATTTCTTTACCGCAAGAATATGATTATATAATCTTAGAATGGGCTGAGTCTCTTTATAATTACGCTCAATGGATTACTGTTGAAGAATCATCTGGATTATATGAAGTTATTAATGATAACGGAAATTTACATCCTACTGGAATATCTGACTTAAAAACATACATTGATGAAATACCATTTGTTGCAAAAGATCTTACTGTAACTCTACCAGATGGAAAAGTTCATGGTCAAATGAAAACTATTAGGAAAGTTAGTACTTATGGTACCGCGTATTTAACAATAACTTCCCATAAAGAAGGAGATGACTATTATCAAATTTTAATAGGAGATGAAGATATTATTCAATTAACTTGGATTGAAACTAAATGGTGGGGAAATTATTGGACAACAACATATAAGAGTTTTACAACTGAAGCAAGAGAATATTCAATGCATAAAGTAATTGATCTTAGTACTCCTGCAAAACTATTTACAATTTCATCTGGTGCAACTAATGAACATTTTATTCCTACATCTGTATATGTCAAAACTACCTCAATTATTACAGCAACTGATGGAGATTATTTATCTGTCGGAGTAGACGATGCATCTAGACGGATTGACTTTGGAGTTTCTGACAACCCAGCCGTAGATGGAACCCATGCAATGAATATTAGATTTGTTTATTTAGATACTCCTGATAAATCATCAGTTGAGGTTGCTCCATATGAACTGATTAGATTAATGTCTGTAGATGGAAATGGAGACGCTGCAAACTTAGGACAAAATATTGGAGGACCTGGAGAATCTATTATGGTTATAATAAAAGGATTAATGATTACAGCTGCATAGTAAATGGGAGTGGTATGGTCGATCAACTACTCCCATATAGAGAACAAATAATAAATTAATAATAGGAAAAGGAGAATTTATGAAAATAGGTATTTTAAGTCACTTCGGTTCGTTTCAAGATGGTTATGCTCTCCACATTGGGTGGT
>CAZRJS010000116.1:0-3327 GCA_964600565.1 Candidatus Woesearchaeota archaeon
GCAGAGAGACTTCCTGTACCGCAAGGCTATTCACAGATCAATGCTATGGAGAAAAGACTCAATTAGAGTCGAGGACAACATCGGAATTAAAAACCAGATGAAAGAACATGGATCAATGTTCCATATACCCGGCGACGGGTGAGATATTAGCAGTCACAGGCTTTAAAAGCGACGGGACTATTGAGGTCTCCCATAACAAGGAGAAAATTATGACAACCAAATACGAGGTCGGCGACAAAGTTCAATCGGTAGTCACTTACCGAAAATGGTGGCGCCCGTGGAAAAAATTCACACGGACAGACACCTTTGTTTGTACGGCCGCTACTCGTCTACAGACTTCGGAGCAACCCGAAGGCTGAGCAGGTAAAGCAATTTCGACTCGTCCTCTGGAGCGAGCGATCCGCTGTCCAGCATTTTGCCAATCACCTCAGTAACCCACGGTGTAAGAACAAGCGGTGCTCCTGTTCCTGTCGAGACTGCTTTCAGGAAATCATCGGTCGCCTTCATGTATTCATCCTTCTTCAGATGCTGGATTGAATTCATGGCGGCCAGGAACGGCGCAAACGCGATGTTGTCGGCGCTCGGACGGAAATCATTCTGAACCGTGCTCTGGAAGATCGGCCCAACGATCGGGATTACGCCAAACGTATATCCAAGAATGTTAGTCGCCCATTCTTTTTCATCTTCCGGCGGACGGCGGTTCTTAATCAGCCCAACTATCGTCATCGGAACAATCATCCCCATCATAATCCGTTTGCCGGACTTTCCGGCAAATAACTCTTTGGACGCGGCGGCCGCACCCGTAGCGCCTCTACCACCCTGCTTGTATGCCCGCATCAGCGGCTGAACTATCCTGTGCCTGATATACTCGAACTGAACCATTGTATCACCGGTGAATGGCGTAAATAGCTTTTGAAGATCTGGTCCCTTTTGCCACAAATTGCGCTCGGTCGTGCTGGACGCAGGCTGTGTTTCGTTTGTGACACGAACCGCCTCCGCGTTTGCTGCCTTTTCAATCTCGACATCACTCATCTTCTTTCCGCCATAAATGTTGCTTTCATTCAGCTCAGCTAACGTTGCTTCGTAAGTTGTGGTGTACACCGTGAGAACGGTGGACATGTCCATAACCCTAAACCCACCCATCAGTGTGTCGGCTAACGTTGCTTTTCCGATAGGGATTGATCCGACACCGCTCCGAGACCTACCAGCCGCCTTCTGATCCTGAAAGTCGGGGTCTGCCATGCGCCTGTAGATTGCGGGTGCGTTCTCTTTGATCCGGAGGAGCATATCGCCGACCGCGGAGTCTCCTTTGAAAATGTTATGCCGGTTTCTCAAAACATCCCACGCTTGCGCCGGGTGGCCTCCGAGATGCTTAGCTATGGTTGCCGCATTAGCGAAGTACCGACCGTAGTATTTAAATGGTATCTCGGCCAGTACGCGATTGCCGGATGCCGTCTGAAGGATCATCGATGAAACTCTTCCGCCCAGAATAGCAAGGGTGGCTTTGCTCTTTACATTGGCGGCAACAACGTCGGCTTCCGACTGAACATGCGACCGACCATTTTCAAACCGCTCCGAAAGAGCCATCTCTTTTAGCGCCTTGTGATAACTGTCTGCATTTTCCCCGTGGAGTTTTTTCAGACCGGACTCGAAATCCCTGCTATCTAAAAGCGAATCAACATAGTCGAGCGTTTTTGTTTTAGAGCGATAAATGTCTGCTTGAGAAAAATAACGGTGAAACGTCGATGGCGCATCAAGAATGAATTCCGCACCAACGGCTCCGCGTTGTTTCGATTTTAATGAGCCGAAGTCCGTGCTCTTCTCAGACCCGCGCTTGCGGCGGGCAATCCCTTGATCAAGCGCATGCTGATCTTCTTGAGCGTTCACCTTTTGCCGCTCTTCGGTAGTAAGGGTTTCGTATGTCTTATTGGGGTAAAGTTCCGTTGTAAGCGCCGTGCGGGCCTCTTCATCAACCACGAACAAGTCAGTAGCCTCGGAGCCGCGAGCCCACAGCTGCCCTTTTCTCATTCCTGGAATGAAATACTTACGCGTGTACGAAGTTTTCTTTCCGTCCCTAACGCTGCTCGTTGCCGCAAACTGATTTCCCAAATGTTTTCCGGTGCGCTCGAAATGAACGACATCGAGCTTGGCATGATGCCAGCGCATCATATCCATAGAGGCGTTAAGGTAATTCATAAGCGGAGCAGTTTTCTTGTATCCATCGCCGCCCTTTCTGTTTGAATCCCAGGCTCCGTTTGCGTTTTGTTTTGCGTACCGGGTGAACCCATTCTTTCCGCCGCCCTCTACGAACATAATAACATCAGAAATAACTGAATCCGGATGCGCCCCGAGGTTGAGCGCGTTCGATCCGATAAGCGCTTTCTTATCAAGCTTGGAGCGGCCGGCATCTGTGAACGCATAGATCCATACAGCCTCTCTGACGGACAACGGCTTGCCGACTTGACCGTCCGGCTGGATCTCTCTGCCAAATCTTTTAACCTCGCCCCAGTCATGCTGGTTCGGTTCGGCCCCGCGAGCCTGCCCAAACTTTAGCCTCTGTTCGTCTGACTCATTGCTTGCGTGAGCGCCATCGTCGCGAGCCTGCGAGATCGGGTCCGCGATGATGTTAAATGCAGGACCCCCGTCGCCCAGGAAGTCGAGCATTCCAAGCGTGCTGCTGAATCTGGTCTCTATAAATTCGTTTGCCTTTCTGATTTTGGTTGAGAAATCTTTCATAAATCTGTCGCGGAACCTTACGGGAGCGCCATCCCCCGACCCAACGGCAAGCCGAACGCTGGGGGCTGTTCCCATCATCACATCTATGTCGGCATTAAAGGTTGATAAATCTTCGTTCAGTGCATTTTCAGTAGCTCTTTTGGTCTTAATGCGCTTGGCAAGTCTATCCGTCTCTCTTCGATGTGCGGAAGAGAGTAACGACTGAACCGTTTTTCTCTGGTCATCGTTTTTAAGCTCTGAATATGGGACACCAAACTTTGCCTCAGAGACTTGAGACAGCTCTGCCTTTTGAAAGAACGGCTTTCCTCCAGACGTCTTGCTCCCCTTGGGCGTCGCTGGAGCCTCATTCTCGGCCATCTGAGCAACTTTTATCTGATCTTCGAGTGAGAGGGCGGCCCAGGACCCGTCACCCTGCACGGGCGCTGTACCGGTCACGGCTTCGATTCTGCGATTAAATGCTTCATGAGCTGTTTCTTTATTCTCAGACGGCCCATGAGCGCGGCTGCGAAGCTCGTTTACATCTGTCATCTCGGACGCCGGAGTAGATTCGTGCATAATCTGTGACGTTTCGCCGCGAGGAAGAGCGGTCTG
>CAZRJS010000117.1:0-3325 GCA_964600565.1 Candidatus Woesearchaeota archaeon
CTGTTCTTGGAATCAGCATGGTTTCTGCACATGGTTTTGGAATGTGGAACTCAGACCTTACTGAAGAAGAAAAAGCTGAAATGCAAGAACAAAGGGAAGTAATGAAAACATCTATTGAATCTGGAGACTATGAATCATGGGAAACTTTGATGAATGAAAAAGTTAATCAAATGCAAGAAAGAATCAATGAAGATACTTTCAATCAAATGCAAGAGAAACACGCTAACATGGCTCAGATAAAAGAAGCTGTTGAAGAAGCTAAAGAAACTGGAGATTGGTCTGAAGTTGAAGCTCTAAAAGATGAACTTGGAATTGAAGGAAAAGGATTCGGAAAAGATCATTTTGGAAAAAAAGGCTTTGATCGAATGGGCGGATGTCCAAGATTAGCTAAATAAGTTTTTAATTATTTTTTTTATTTTAAAAATGGACGTTAAGTCCATCTTGTTTATATAAAAATATTATTATATGAAAATTAATAAGAATATGAAATCTGTGATAAGATAAAAAAACCTCTAGAAAGATGGAACAAAAAATAGTAATAAAAATTAATAATGTGTGGAAAAAATATGATATGGGAAAAGCAGACCCCCTTGTTGTATTGAAGGAAATCAATTTAGAAATAAAGGAAGGAGAGTTTGTTGCAATAACTGGCCCTTCTGGAAGCGGAAAAAGTACAATGGTCAATATAGTCGGTGCATTAGATAGACCTTCTTGGGGAGCAGTTCATTTAAAAAATAAAGATATTGCAGAAATGGATGAATCTTCTTTAGCATATCTTCGGGGTAAAACAATTGGGTTTATTTTTCAACAGTTTAATCTTCTGTCAACATTAAGTGCATTGCAAAATGTAATGCTCCCTATGGAGATTATTGATATTTCAGAATCAGAAGCAAAAAAAAGGGCAACAGAGTTATTAACCGCTCTTGGTCTTGGAGATAGATTGCATCATAAGCCAAATGAATTATCAGGGGGACAGCAACAAAGAGTGGCGATTGCTCGTTCGTTAGCAAATAATCCAGAGGTAATCTTAGCTGATGAACCTACTGGAAATCTTGATAGCAAAACTGGAAAATTTGTGATGGGATTTCTAGAAAAAATGAATAAAAAAGAAGGCAAGACAGTTATATTAATTACCCACGATATAGAACTTGTTAACTACGCCAAAAGAACTATTCATATTCTTGACGGAAAAATTGAAAGAGAGGTAGTGAATGGAAAAAAGCAAAATGGACGTTAAATCCATCTTGCTTAAAAATAAAATTTATTTAATAAAACAAAATGGAACAAGATAATAAAAACAAAGATGTACTATTTTTAGTTGGAGTGTTTCTTTTATTTGGCATGTTTTTGATTACTTTTGTTTCTGCTGAAAGTTGTAGTTTAAGTATTAGTTTAGTTAATCAAGAACCTTATCCTGCAATTCCAGGGGATTATGTTGATGTTTTATTTCAAGTAGACGGGGTTGAGAATCCTAATTGTGACGGTGCTATTTTTGAGCTAATTACATCATATCCTTTTTCAGTTGATGAAAATGATACAACAAGAGTTTTAGATGGGAGTACATGGGGTTTAAAATATAAAACAGAATGGATGATTCCATACAAAGTAAGAGTAGATGAAGATGCTTTTGATGGCAATGCAACGCTAACTGTTAAATATGGTGAAGAAACAAAGTTTATCTCACAAGATTTTGATATTGTGATACAAGATTCAAGAACCGCTTTTGATGCTGTAATTCAAGAATCAACAAGCTCAGAGGTTTCAATCGCAATAGCTAATATTGGAAAGTATGTTGCTAATTCAGTTGTTGTTAGAATACCTGAACAAGATGAATTTAGGGTAACTGGAACAGATGGGCAAATGGTTGGAAATTTAGATGCAGGAGATTATACAATTGTTAGTTTTAGTATAGTTTCTATGATACAAAGAGGTTCTCAAACATCAGATTCTGATGGAGATGCTGAATATATAAAACCTAATTTTAAAAATCAAGGAAGTAATTTACAATTTAATATCTATTATACAGATACTCTTGGAGAAAGAAGAATTGTCAATATGGAACTTCCTTTACAAATGGCATCTACTTTGTTGACAGAAGATGGAAAAATGCCAGAAGGTTTCTCAGGAAGAAATATGAAAACTAATGAATCTTCTTGGTCTCATTGGTATACTTTAATAATCATTTTATTATTAGTAGTAGGAATTTCCTTTTTGTATAAAAAATATCCAGAACAAACAAGAGAGTTTTATGTTAAATTAAAGCAAAAAATTAAAAGAATTTTTAACAAAAAGAAACAAAATAAGAATACTTCTGATACAATTCCTGATTGGATTAAGAATGATAAAAATAAGGAAAAGAAAAAATAATTTCCAACTAACAAATGAAATTAAAAAAATCATTTCAATTATCTTTGAATATTCTATTACATAGTAAACTTAGAAGTTGGCTTACTATACTGGGTATTATTATTGGAATTGCAGCAGTTGTTTCTATTGTTTCAATTAGTCAAGGGGCTCAACAACAAATGGAGGAGCAATTAGGGAATTTAGGGGCAGATGTTTTAACCGTTTCTCCTGGGGCTTCTCGTGCACAAGGGTCTGGTGGAGGATTTAGGAACGGTCCTTCAAGAGAAAGTGTGAGTTCTTCTTCAGATAATGAACAAAAAAATTTAACTGCTAAAGATGTTTTGGTTTTAAAGAATATTGACAATGTTTTATATGTTATGGGACAAGTTTCTGAAAAGGGAGATTTAACCTATGCAAGTAAAACTGCTTCTCTTTCTATAACTGGTGTTGATGTTTTTGTTTGGGAAGATATAACTACTGACTCAATTGAAACTGGAAGATTCTTAACAACAGGAGATTCTTATTCAGTTATTCTTGGAGGAGATGTTGTTGAGAGAACTTTTGAAGATGGAATTCCTTTAAATAGCAAGGTTACAATTGAAGGAAAATCATTTAAGGTTGTAGGAATTTTAGAAAGTGGTTCTGGTGTTTATATGCCAATAAGTATAGCAAGAATAGTTTTAGAAGAAGTGGGGAATGACGAATTTGATTCAATTTCTGTAAAAATTGAAGATATTGAGATTGTTGATGATACTGTTGCGTTAATTGAGAAAAAACTTATGTTTTCGAGAGGAATCCTAGATGAAAATAAAAAAGATTTTAGCGTTAGTAATCCTTCTGCAATGCAAGAGACTATGCAAGAAACAATGAAGACTATGAGTTTATTTTTAGGAGCTATTGCTGCTATTTCCCTTCTGGTTGGAGGGATTGGAATTGCAAACACTATGTTCACGTCTGTTATGGAAAAAACTAAAGATAT
>CAZRJS010000118.1:0-3323 GCA_964600565.1 Candidatus Woesearchaeota archaeon
TCCTCCCTTTTACTTACATACACCTGAGTACACTATTGGTTTCAGCCTTATCACCAACCAGCGGGGCCGCTGACTCTTCAGGCTTTTTACGACCCACGTCCCCGTGGTTAGTAGCTTTAGAATATCTTGATTAGCAGGTTAGCCCATATAGCAATGTCTGCAAATATTACCAGTATTAACAAAACCTTTCCACTCTTATCGTTCATGTTTTCTCCCTCCAACCTATACTGGTGGTTCTGTCTTCGACTCTGTCGTGACAGGAGGTGTTATCGTATCATATTTCTTCGGCGATAAGAATTCTACGTGCTGTGCTATCACCGAGATGAACGTTTTACTTGGTGCATTCTCAGGCTTGTAGCGATGCACGTCAAGGCGTCCTTCTACAGCAACCTTGCTTCCCTTGTGTAGATACTTTTCACAATGTTCTGCTTGCTTACCCCATACAGTAACCGGGACAAAGTCAACATCCTCGTTGCGGTGTCCATCCTTACCCATCCATACACGGTTGACTGCTACAGCGAACTCGGATCTAGCTGTACCAGATGGCGTATAAGTTAATTCTACATCTCTTGTCAAGTTACCAATAACAGCTACGTAATTCATACTCTCCTCCCGTCGGCCATGTCCCACCACTCTTTGACTAATTGCCTAAAGTCATCGGTGGTTGCCGATATGGTCTCTTTTCCCCACTCCCTTAAATTTGTTACAGTACCAGTTAGCGCGTCGCCCCAAATGACAACAACCTTGAAGTTGTCCATCTTGGTCATGTGGTCAAACATGATGCTTTGCCCAACAGGTATCGGTGCGTGCATCGACTTCGATTCTATGACGAGAAACTGTCCGTGTCGTTCAATGATACCATCGATGTCGGATACTGCGATCTTTGATCTTCCGAAGCAACTCGATAATATCGCCCAATCCCAAATTGAGTCCATGTAGTGATCTCTGTTCCTTATGGTCATTCTTTCCCCCTTTTCTTTTCCTTCACTATGACCTTACGGCGTCCTACCCCTTAGCTTGCCCTTTTTAGCGAAAACCGAATTCGGTTTTCTATGAGATGGCAACTGATAGATGCGTTGATGTTGGTGTAAGAAAAATGGGGGTGTTTTTCTTACATTATACCGCCGCTATCAACTTATAGCCATCAACGAACCTTAGCATCTCTGCCTCTGATTGATTGATAACCATATGGCCGTAGGGAAGTTGCATAACCACTATCTTGTAGCGCCCTACATTTATACAGTCAGGCAATACAACGATCTCATCACCCACTTCGTTCCTAAGTGTCTTCGCAAGCATCCCTACCTCCAAAATGTTCATGTGGATGAACAATATCTTGCACCCCTAACTTTGCAAAATTCATTTCGCGTTGTACTGTTGTAACATATTCAATAAAATATCTAAACTGCGACTCTATTATAGTCCCCAGCATAGGGAGTTTCTGTATTCTTTTAACCTTCTTAGGAGAATGAATACTAAAACTCGAAGAAAATTGCTGTGGTGAGGATTTTGAAGACATCTATTACGACCGCCCGTATTAGGTGGGCTAAACCTGTCCCCAGTTGCCTTACTGTGTAAGACAAACAAGCTTTCGCTTGCCATGTGCTGTTCGACGTTAAAGATCGTTTGCCACGAGAAGACCTCACAGTCTCTTTAGACTCGCGCGGGCAGAGTCAATCCCGGATGTCTCAGCGATTTGTCTAGTCGCACTCTTTCTACCCTCAGACGACAAAATAAGAAGGGACGGTTAGTTTATTCAGGGGTTCGTCGCCCTGTAGCTGTTTTTCCACGGAACAGCTAGGAAACCCTAGGTGGGGAAGAAGAGGTTTGTGCGTCCTCGCAGTCTTGGTGATATATCTTTCCAAGGAGGTACGCTTTACATTTTTCTTCTTCTTCCCCTGTTTCATAATGACCTTACGGCGTCCTACCCCTTAGCTTGCATATTGAAAACGCGCAAACGCCGTACTTTAGAAAACCCGATTGATCGGTTTTTAATGTGCAGTACCAATGCGCACTTCCAGTGTTGGTTCTAAGTGAGTTGTTTCACCTACAACCGGCTATACAAAGGGCTGTAATCTAAGCAAATACTTATACCAAATACGGCGATATGGGACAACTATACTATCTGCCCACATTGCTGTATTCTTTATGTGAGTCATCACGACGGGGTCGAGGTGTATCGTGGTACATATACCCAGCCTGACTCACGAATAGGGGTGGGTGGGCCAGGAGTAAACACACTGAACCCACCCGTGGGAGGAAATACGGGCCTTAGCCCGCAAGTCTCTATCTAATCAGATTGATGTCATCCGTCTGGTTCCAGAAAGTCATAAAGGCGTCATACCTTGCCGAGTTTCCAGTTACCTTGAACATGAATTTAGACGCTAAGTCAACTGCCGCAGTTGGAAGGAAGAATAATCCATCATCCAGCAACCAGTTAATAACGATGACCGCTACTAGTAAACCCTTAACAGCTAACTTGTTGAGTAAGTTTCTCATAGTACACTCCTTTGTTCCTTTTTCTTGGATTCGAGTTTAGCATCAATCGCCTTCAGGTTTGTGGAGGTGAATTCGCTGGCCGTTAGCGAGGTCTTCTCGCCATTGTCGTCTTCCTGTATTCGGTTAATCCCTGGCACTCCGCGCTTCTTATAAAAGGTCACTCGTCTCATCTTTCACCACCTCGTATAGTACGGTTATCTCACATGGCTTCGGTGTGACTTCATCGTGATAGCAGTCATGCAAACGCAGATATGAACCAGGTTCGCATAGCGAGAACATCCCCTCAACATCTTTAACCAAGGATTCTATATCCCCCCTGTCGGTATCGTTGTAGAAGCGTATAGATCCAGCAACCTCAGTATCGCCACTCTCGTCTATTCCCTCTGAGGGTGGGGTGTACTGATCCGACCATACACGCGCATCATCTATGCCTGGCAGAACAGCCATAATAGCATCGCGCGTGTCTTTGTCGTTAGTGACAATCTTCAAATCAAGTGAACGTTTCATTAAATCAACCCCAGTTTGATTGCGCCGGTTATCCAGTGAAGATATATCTCGTCCGCGCTTAACGCACGCGAATAGATTCTAGGTTCATCTATGCGGCCCTTGAAGTAATAGCCGTCATATTCTGCATAATATCTTCCAACATGAGAATCAGCTGTAGGAGTTGCCATAGCAACATCGCTTGTGGCTTGCTGTAGAACCCCGTTTACGTACATGGATTGTATATCGCCAACCCTTGTTCCGACCACATGATACCACGTGTTTATCGAGAATACGCTATCAGAGATGCAGCTATAATTACGCGCCCCCCCTCCTAACCC
>CAZRJS010000119.1:0-1769 GCA_964600565.1 Candidatus Woesearchaeota archaeon
CTCTTGGTCCAGCACATGGATTAACTGTAGACGCTGATGACCTTAATGATTTAGTTGCTCTTTTTAAACTCTTTAAAGCTTCATATCTTTTGGCTGGTCTGGTATCTTCTGTATGCATATCAACGGTATCAGAAGTAGATGTCCATTCACCACTACCATAATAGGTCTTATATGCATGTGCTTTATCATCAGGAATGTTTATCTCTACTGAACCATACTTAACGTCAAATATAGAGCCAAATGGATCTTTACCACCTCTTGCATTAATGTCTCTATTGATAGAGGCTAAATCATGCTCCTCCCCCGTCTCCAGTAGCTCTGGGGCGTCTCCCCACATACTATCGCACATAGGAATAGTAGTAGATATTAATACAATATGACCCTGTTTAACGTTAGAGGTAGTGTTGTTATCCCATCGTACTCTAACATCCATAGATATACGTCCATAGTTACTATTAGAGAATATAGCGTGTATAATGGCTTCTTCAGGTTTATTGAGTATGTGGTGGTAGTAGTCCTCATCTACAATGTGCATATGCAATAGGGTACCTTCTATGTTTATAGGGCCATTATGACCTAATGATAAACTATTGCCTATCACTCTTATTTTATGTGATGCTAAATCAATTTTTGTAATCATGATATTCCTTTACTTTTATTTCAAATGGTATATTTTTAGTGATTCTTGTCACCCCCGCCGTTACTGCCTCTTAGCGTTTAGGGGTATAGAAGTGTACACAGTGTAGTATAAGCTTATATAGCTCTAAATTTAAGCCTTTTTGGCACCGTTTTAGTCTATTTGTCTCGAATATTGGTCTAATTGCTTCGTTTTTGATGATTTTGCGCTTAAATGGCTCTTATTTGGTTATATTTAGTCAATTTTGTACTACTATATTACTACTACTACTACAAAAACCCCTATTTTTAGCACCTTTCAAGACCGGTGGTATCACTGCCTCTTAGCGTTTAGGGGTATAGTTTTGTGTACACTGGAGTATAAAAAAAATACGGTCAAATACCAGCAATTTTGACATCTTCCAATGTATCAATGGCTTGCATCATATCTTTGCTACCAAACACCAAACATGGGGGAGCAGGAGCGGCCTCAGAATAGCCCCATTCTCTTTGACAGTTGAGATATACATACTCTGTGCCTTTAGGTGCTAAAGCTTTGACTTTTGTTGTATTAACTCCAGCATAGTATGAGAACTCATCTACCCCTGTTTCAACTTCGGTATAATATACTGTAAGTTTGCCATTTACTACCCTGTATCTTCTGCACTTCATAGTCTTTCCTATTCTTTTTGGTGGTGGTGGTCCTTGATTAATTCTTTTCTTTTGCCGGTCAGGTGCTTTCATATAATCATAGTCCAAATCGTAGCTCTCAATTGCCATCCAGAACTTATATAATAATACTCCTATCATAGCTAACAAACATAACCACATAGGAAGAGCATAGTTAGTAGTACTATTTACCATATCATAACCTACCATGTCCGTTGCTTGCTCCTTTTATGTTTTCTTCTCTATCACCATATACTATTGTATGATGACTTATCTTGTGTGATATTACTACTGTTCACTCTCACTAAGAACTCATCATGGATACATGCCCAATATGAATGTCCTTGTTTTGTCTCTCCCCACGGCCCTAACATTAATACCCAATCATGTGTTTGAAATGATTCGACGTATGCATGGAATGCCATATTTATAGGCAGGGTTTTTAGGTTTGGAGTATGCTCCTGTATATGTTTAACAAAGTAGTA
>CAZRJS010000119.1:1869-3302 GCA_964600565.1 Candidatus Woesearchaeota archaeon
ATAAAAATTCATAATAGTATAGTTATAAGGTATAGTTTAAGTAGTACCTATATATAAGGTACACATACACCTGTTCTCTAATGTTAATGTTCACTTCCACTTCCCATTTTTGCCTTGTAAATTAGAAGCCCAGTCCACTGACAAACCGACCGCTTATAGAAAATTAAAGCAGTAAGTATGAAAATAAAGGCGGTACTCCTACTCCTATTACTCCTACTCCCATTATTACTTTAATATCCATAGATGTGTGATAAGTAAACAAAAACGGTACCTCCAGAAAAAAATACGGTGGGACCAGCACATAGAGTGCCAGTCCCACCATAGGGTTACGTATTAAATGTTAGTACTTCATTTCCTGACCAGCTGGAGGAGTCATAGCGGGCGCCATTGTAGGAGGAGTCATTGCAGGTGCAGTTGGGGGCTGATATCCACCAGGTGCTACCGTTCCGGCTACGGGAGGTTGATACCCTGTAGGTGCTTGAGGAGCAGGAGGCACTGGAGGAGCAAAAGGTGCTTGGGGAGCTGGAGGAGGAGTTGGATTGGCATTAATTACACTACCAAATCCAGCAGTTGCCATGGTTTCATATGTCCAGCCGGCTGCAATCATTGTTTCATCAGTTTGGCCAGCAGGAAATGTGGGTGAGTGCATAAATGTTGGTGCCGTTGGGGTAGCAGGAGGCGGAGGTTGAAATCCACCTTGTTGAGGAGCACCATATGCTGGAGCTGCAGGAGGATAACTACCACCTTGAGGTTGTGCATATCCAGTACCTGTCTGTGGTGCAGTAATTGGCGCAGCACCTGCAGGAAGTTTAACTTCAGCATTACCGAATTTCAGTGAGTTGGGGACATATTGCTCAGCGTTTTTCTGCTTACACATGTTCTTCCAGGTCATCTCATCTTGACTTCCGATTACATTATACAGCGGAGGTCTGAGCCCTTTACCGATTTCATCAACAGCAAGGGTGTTACTGTCGCTACCGAAGATGATACTATCAACCTTAATGCCCACTTTTGTAGTCATTACGAATGATCCATCAGCGTTGCGTTGGGGCTGACGATTACCGCCACCTAAGTCTTGCCACACTTTGGCAGGATAGGATTTGAGCTCACCGTTGATTGAAATTTCTTTACCGGCACCACAACCACGTGCTACTGCGTCTGCCAATTTTCCCCATGCAGTGCAGGAAAAGACGTTAGCCTTGTCTCCACCATCATTATGAAATACACGGAAGAGGGCACGTTGGGATGTGGGTTTGTCTTTACCTGGTGCAGTATGTGCGGGGATGTAGTCAGGGTTACCAGCAACTCTTACGGACATCAGTGTTACGATTGCTTTGCTACGTGCGGATCCAGCCATGTTAATACTCCTTAAATTTGTGGTGCATATTACACCTATTGCCACGTGGATGTGACCTTACTTTACTCTTCACTTC
>CAZRJS010000120.1:0-3283 GCA_964600565.1 Candidatus Woesearchaeota archaeon
AGATATAATCATTCTGCCCTCCAGCATATTATTTCTCCTAATTTGATATAAGGTGTCTATGTGTCAATATGTTTAATTATTTGTTTGTGTAGGTCATAGTTCCATTTGGCATCAGCCAGTGCGTTGTGTTTATTCTTTGGGTCGGGACAATTTTGTCGCTTCCAGTTAGTATCAAGGTGGTTCTCATCCATTAACTGTTTTAAATCACAGCAATATGTAGGAAATCCATAAGGTAATTCAATCATACTACCAAACAACCAACACAAAGCTACCCAATCATAATCAGCAAAATACCCATAGAAGATTGGCTTAAATTTGCCATGTAACTCATATTTGAGTTTTTCTTCGAAAGAAATACCAGTATCATCAAAATATCCATTAGAACAAAAGTCTAAAATTTCTTCAGCTATTTGATCATTTGTTTTACCATATTTTTCAAGAAGTCTTTTAAAGTTTTTCTTATTAAATATATGTTTTTTAGGATTAGCTTCTGATGTCCAAGTATTAATTTTTATGAACATTTCCTTGTAATAATCTAATTCTTTTTGAACTAATTCTTTAAATATCGGCTTTAAAACCTTATCTCTGATCCAATAAACTTTTTTAGGGGTAGAGTAGAGGTTCCCCATTCGATCGTAACTGTCCATCTGACATCTATCCCAAGCAGCTTTAAGATTAAAGTCTTTGCTTATGGCATAATATTCGGCAGGTAAAGCCTCCATAGGATTAACCTCCTTTGGGGTATCAATAATAGCTTCTGGATCTTTTGCTTTGAGAATCCCAATACTAATGAGATCTATCGTTGGTTTCCCTCTCTTCAATTGTTTCCCTTCTAAAAACTCGGTATCTAGATAATAATTCATTTCTTCTTCTCTTGCAAGCTTGTCTATACATAACCGATGGATATAATTCTCATTTGATCCACCGGTCAACTTCCATCGAAAACGACGCTCATTACTGTCCCCATCATCAATTTCGATTACCTCAGATAAATCCAAAAGTGACAAGTTTGCGCTATTTATTGAGTTTAGATAAGATAACGCTTCTTTAAGCCTATTTTTATCAACTTTCATTCCGTCCTCCCTTGAACTTAGTGTTAACTAATTATTACTTGAATCGTCTGTCAATAACTTTTTATCTTTCCTTTTTATAAGTTGCAGTTAACTCCACAAAGTTTCGGTCAAACAATCGATAAGTCACCTTATCACAATAGATAATGTCATCAATAGAATCAAGACTGCTAACGGTTTCTCCATTAATAGTCCAGAACCAGTGTATGCCATTTTCATAATAATAACGGGAAATGGGAAGGACACTTTTCTCTGCGTCTTCTAACCCAAACTTATAGTCAGTATCTCGTTCTATTTTCTCTATTAATCGTTCCTTAATTGTCATTAGTTCCCCCAGTAATCTTCCCTGTCTATTCCTCTTAACACCATAATATTTCCACTTCGAGGAGTTATTTCAACTGTCCCGTCATCTAATATTTTTATTTTGGAATACTGTAATTCTTCCGGGTCAATACCTCTACGCCCCAGAGACGAAGAGCATCCATCTTCAGATATTTCAGCCAATTTCCATCCGGCTATATCGATATATGGTGTACTGTGAGGATACTGCCCTGCTACATTTGCTTCGTATAACCCAGATTCTATATCTTTTATTAATTTCTTGATTGATACCATTTTTTCCTCTTAACTAAAGAATTGATAAAGATCTTCTATCTTCTCACTCTTCAGCATAATTTTTAATTTACTATCCTCTAACTTCTCTACAGAATATATAGGTTTAGTCAAGGGGTTCTTTCTTCGGCGATTTAATCTCTTCCTTAGAACATAGAACGAACCATTGATCCGATTGATTTCATTAGACAAAGCCGCTTGATGCTCTTTTAATCTTCCATCATCAAATTTCAATTCAACCAGAAAATTCCCCTTCACTGTAGAGAGAACCCCATCACATGGGCGAGGAGCTTCTATCATACCATGTCCTCCACCCTTTTTTTTTATTAAACTATCTCTAGTTTTTATTGCATCGGGGATCTTTACGTATCTACATTTGAAAAACTTAGCCGAACGAGCTAAATCATTTTCAAAAATAGCCTCGCCTTTATATATCTTCGGCTTGCTTCTGGGCATCTTCATTCAGTAACTCCATAGCTTCGTAGCAATCATAACAACAATAAATATACTCCCAGTCTTCAAGAGCCTGTCCTCTACTTGGTGGAGTAAATATATACCCACATAATCGACATCTAGCATCAAATTCTTCCGTTCCTTCGACGATTACTTCATCAAACATTATTATTACCCTTAAATCCCAAATTTAACAGGTCGATAGTTCTAGTAAGATCAGAATCAATATAAGCCAATCCTCCTTTTCGGATAACCATATTACATACTGCCTCTAAACTTTTCAATTTAGGAGAAGTAAACCCACCAGGAATAACATGGAATATTGTTATCTTACCTTTGGTGTCAGCACTATCAATAGCCTCAGCAATTGAATAAACTCCTGACATTTTAGAAGTAATAACATAAAGATGGATATTGCAATTATTGTCTTTCTCATTTATCTCTCGTTCTTGACATTCTGGTGTCCAATCATCAACTACTGGATTAAAATAGTTAATTTGGATACCATCAATAAGTTCGTCTCGCCACGTGGAGATTGCACATGTCCCACCCAAAAATACTTTAGTTTTCAAAGTTATCTCCTTAATTGTTCTTATTCTTTATTGAATATAGCTGAGTCGGTTTAAGGAGAAGAGTTGTTTTTAATGCTGTTGCTGCAATTCCTGATGCCGGGTTAGCTATTGGAGCCATTGCAATAACATAATCTAGTATCTTCATGATGGCCGATTGAATTGATTCGCCTCTAGCCATTCCTTCTAATGGTTGAATAACATTACTCGTTGCTTTGAGTTCAATTCCTAAGTCCGCCGACGCTTTTATCTTACCAATTAATACCATTTCCACTAAGGAGTGGAGACCCGGAGAACTAAGCTCTAATGACCCATCTAACTTGATGCGGTAACTGCCCTTAGCATTCGGAATCGTCCCAGCTTCTGCACCAAAAGCATATTCAGATCCAGCCTTTATTCCACCCCATATTTCTGAAATTGGAGAAATAGGCGAATTTGCCCCCGGAATTGGAGGGAGCGTATTTCCACTTAACAAGTTGAACCCCATTAACTTATCCCGATTTATGTATCCCATCAAAAAAGAGGCTTTTTCGGAAGATAAAATTGGTCTTACTCCCCCTTGGGAGATTGGAGACAAAG
>CAZRJS010000121.1:0-3279 GCA_964600565.1 Candidatus Woesearchaeota archaeon
GAAGCAGCTCCAGAAGGTCTTTCAGTGTCAATCAATTCCTGCTTGATCAGATCTGTTAGACATTTTGAATGCATCATAATAGCTGACATGCCGCCTAGAGAATCACCAAGCAAAGCCTGTGCGTCAATAATAGCTTCAGGACACATAACTGTCGGTGCAGCATCATTCCAGAGTTTCACATCAGCAGTGGCCTCAGCACAATGACTAAGAATCATGTCACTATCATTATCAGCAGCGTTGGCAAGAAATACCCCTTTGAGAGAACTCAAAAGCGTGAGCTGTTCTTTGCGGAGCCAGAAGTCACCAATCAGATTTCCAATAACTCTCAATGGATCTGTACCAGACAGAGCGCCAGAGAGATCATTTACTGAACGAGCGTCACCACGTAGGATCAATCGGGCAACATCCTGGGAAGTTGTGATTTTCCTAGTATCTAGAGGATTAGCATCATCCAAGACCTGATCATCTCCGATTAGATCTTGGAAAAACGGCATATTAATCATCTGACCGCCATTTTTAGCAAGAATATCAATCTGTGGATCTCTTACAACAATGCCAGATCTAATCAGATTTGACTTTTCGGCGGTACGTTCAATGAAATAGGGATCAAAAATTTCAGGGATAATTATATCGATAATCTGTACTTTAGACATGATGTATTTCTCCTACTATAGAAGGCCAGCTTCTCTTTTGAGATTTGTTGCCAGCTTTGTGTCTGTTCTAATGATGCGAGCTTGTTCTGTTAAGTTTGGAGGATCTGTCAGCCATGGATTAGTTGTACTTGCAGGAACGTTGTTGTTGCCCTGTGAATTAGATCCACCTGGCTTCTTGTCCTTTGCAAATATGCCTTCTCCTTGGAAATCAGGATTTTCTCTTATTTCAAGAACAAGCTCCTTTATTGTCATGTGGGTTGAGTCATCAGATGGACTCATACGAATCTCGCCTTTTGCATCAAGCACTCTTGGAAGAAATTCACCATTTTCTTCAATTACTTTTACATGGGGCATGATATGTGGCCGCAAAATATTAATGTTACCCTTGGCTTCTGCAAGCTCTCTTGTTACAGCACTATCTGCTACGTTTGAATGAAGAGTTGATTGCATAGACTCAAGAGATTTCATATAATTCTCAGCTTTTTCGTTGCTTGAAAGCAGTTCAGCATTATATTTCTGCTGAACTTTCTCAATCTCGGTCAAATGGTCAGTGTTCAGTTGTTTTTCAAGGGCTTCCCAATTACCCTCACGTTCTGCTTCTTCCCGTTTATGCTGCTCTTGCTCTTTCACTGCTTTCGCATGAAAAGCTTCAAGCTCTTTATATTTGTCAATATCAACTGAAGAGTACCCATCCAACTTTGATTGTATGTCTTTCAATTCTGTTGAGTATTGTTCTTGCAATCCCTTGCGTTTCTTTTCCTCAAGCTTTCGCTCTTCTCTAACTTTGGTTAAAGTGTTTTTCAACGCAACTGGATCTTCAGGTAATCCCTCAATAGCCAAAACATATTTTTCACCACTTTTTTCGTACATGTCAGCAACCGACTGGTCTAAACCATCGGTGCTGTCAATCTGATAAGCTAACGCCATACTAATTCCTTTTTGAAATATTTTTCATCACGAAAAAGAGATCCCCATCTCGAAGATCGTTCTTCCAATTCTTGTTATAATTTTAGGCTGACAAACTGATATCAACCCTGAATTTTACATAATAATCTTAAATAGATATTATTACATTTGGAATATAGCAGTCAAATTCAGGGTCGAAGATGACTTGTCTTTTGTATTAATCATTAATAAATAAGGGAAATAATGGACTTAGAACAGTTGAGCAATTTGACCTATTGTATTGATAAGTGCCTTGATTTTACTAAGGGAACCTTTGAAACTCCTAAAGATATTAAGTTGAAAGATTTTGATATGGCAGGTTTTAATTCAAGGTGGGATCTGTATAAACAAATCACAGAAGAAAATAAACTTAATGTCTACGATGCTGCAGAACAGAATAAACTTGATTACGATTTGTTCCTGCTTGAAGTGCAGTTATATGCCTCGCTGAATCCTGGCAAAGTCTCTGTCAGATATCTCTCAAGTTATTTTAAATTTGCACTGGAAAAACAAAAAGAGATAGATGCAATCTGCTGGTTAAAAGAAAATTATACAGATCTCTCTGTTGATTATATCTGTGAAAGATTAGAAATCTCTGAAAAAGAAGCTCTCAGGATCGTCAAGCAGCATAAATTTGAAGTAAATATGCCTGCAAATCAAAAGCAGAACATGAGATTATCTTATATTGATATCATCAATAATGAGTCAATCCAAAAGCCAATCATTAAATTCTTCAATGAAAATCCCGAAGCATCAATCGGGATGTGCATCAAGGCAACTAAGCTGAATCTAACTGAAGCCGCACTTAGGAATGCTCTTGGTAAATTGATTGAGAGTGGATATAAAATTCCATGCAAGATCTACAGCGATCCAGTTGTCGAAGAAAAAGAGATGGCTGAGATTGTGGCCTATAAAGAAAAAAATCTCTATGCGGCCCCTAGATATATTGCCAAAGAGTTCAACACAACTGAGCATCGTGTCCTGGGTATTCTTAATTCCACAGCAGAACAATATCGTGAAGAGAAAGTTCGAAGCTATGAGCTTTATTTCAAGGCCATGCTTGATGAAATAGATGAGGTTGGCCGCTTTTGCATAGAAAGATTCATGGCCTCCCCCAATTCGTCTTCAAGGTGGTTAGAAATCAAGCAAATGGGATTAGAGAAGAAAATCAGAATGCTTGGACTCAACGCACCTGCTGAACTACGAGTACAACAGGATATTCAAGTCCACACCAAAGAGGACAGGGACGCTATCGTGACAGCTTACATGGAAACTCAGATGCTAGATATTACACCGGAGAATATAAAATAATGGATGAAACAGAAATTAAGACTGGAGATGAAGTGATTTTGGTTACAGATGAATTTTTTGACGTTTTGACAGTTCTGAGAGTCGTCGGTGATGACGCTGAATGCTTTGAATATAATCCAAATAGAGCTTTTACGGTTAAACTTTCAGATCTGGAAAAACTATGATTGAACCTAGCTTAGAAGATTATTCACATGCAAATTTGCTCTCTTATTGCCGGTATCACTGGCCGCAATTCGAAATCAGCAAGTACCATATATTGATCGCCAAGTGCATGCAGCAGATTGAAAAAGGCGAAATTACTAGACTCATTATATCTCTGCCGCCGAGATCTGGAAAAACGATGCTCGTGACTTACTTTATCGCTTGGTTT
>CAZRJS010000122.1:0-3278 GCA_964600565.1 Candidatus Woesearchaeota archaeon
AGCGAAGCATCCTGAAGCGTCTCTAAAGCGGCTGTTTCAGCCCAACCATAGGATGCAAACTCTTCACCCATATTATCAGCGCTTGGAGCTGGTCTGAAATATGGCACGTCATCAATCGTTAACTGTTTTTCTAATAATGTATTTGCAAATTTAATTGATTTGTTATAAGCGTCTCTTCCTATCTTAGACTGGTTTGCTGTTTCTTTCATGCTGAATCTAAAAGCTTTTGCTGCTATTTTTTTTGCATCTGTCTCGCTATCAATGTTAAACATTGATCCGCTGCCATCTGTTAACATGTCTTGTGTTTTTGAGAGTTGATCGTCATCTGTTAACACATCTGTTCCAAATACTTTCTTCTGACCAGACCCAAGTCTTTCTTCGTCTAATCTATTCGCTTCTCTCACTGACTCGTTATATTCATCAAACGTCATGGACTTCATTGCTTCTATCACATCATCTTCAAAAGGAACGTATCTAACTGTTGGCTTGTCATTCTTATCTACTGGGCCGTCCCAGACGGCTTGACCTTGAAGCATGTTTCTTATTTTCATTGATTCAAAATCATTTTCGGTAATAGAAAAAGATTCAACACCAGCAGCTTTATGTAATCGCATAGCTCCGTATTGATCCATATTTATCGTTGAAGATGATCCTGTGTTTACAAGTCCAAAGCGTTCATTAAGAGTATCCAAACTCTCCTGAGATGATTCTCTTGGAAGGATACCTGCATCTTTGCCCATAGCAATTTTAGAAAAGTCGTTCTCTATTCTTGGTTCAAACTCTTGCTCTAATAGATTATAGGCATATTGTTTCTGACGATCTTTTATTTGTTTGTTTATCTCTGTTTTATCAGAACCTTCTGTCATACTGGATCTTTGATTTATTAATTTTTCTATGTCTTTGTCTATGTATTGCTCATAATCTACGCCATACTTAGTTTTATTCTCTTCCACAAGGGACATTTTGGCTTCTTGCGCTGCTGCCTCTATCACAGATACGTCATGGCCTTCAGCTTTCAATGTGCTCAGGACTTGGTCTACCTTGCTTGTAAAATTACGAACTGTTGATTTGTTTTTAATAAGAAACTCTTTCATGGTTCCAATGTCGCCAAGTTGTTTGCTCTGAAACTGCCCACCAAACATTTGGCTTAATGCACTTGAGTCAATGTTTCCTTCTATATCGGAAATAGATACAAGCATGTCTTTGAATGTTGCTTTATTTATTGAAGTAGTGCCATCTTTATTTGGTTTCTTAAACATACCTATTGATTTGTCAAGATCATCAAGGTCTATATCTCCATACTCATGTCTTGTCGCAAGACTCCCAACAATCTTTTGCATTGAATCTTTATAATGGCTTTTAATTGCCTTGCGCTGGCCTTCTTTATCAAGGTCAGAAAACGAGTCTGCCCCGCTTAATCTTGCTTCTTCGTTGTATGTTGCTCTTGCGTCCTCAAGGGCTTCTTTCACTATTCTTTCAGCAAGTATACCAGTTTTGTTTATAGTTTTTATTGGTTGGTTTGTATATTTTGGACTAAGAACAGTCTTGTATGCTTCTTGAGCTTTGGCGTCTGAACCAATCATTAATGATCTTGATTCTTTGAAAGTTAATGGTTTCTTTACGAAAGCCGGAGTTTCTTTTAAAAATTGATCAAGAAATGGGCCTTGAACTTTATCTACAGATTCTTGTGTTGGAAACTTTTCATTGATATAATCTGCAAAATCTTTGCTATCTCTTGCAGCAAGAGCATTCTTCGTATCAAGATCTGTTGGCATAAAAGATTTCGATGCGATTGTTTTTACTTTATATTTTTTATTTAGAATTTCTGACACAGCTCTCATCTCATGAGCGTAGCGTTCTGTTGGATCGCCTATTTGCTCAGACAAAGCTCGTGCTTCGTTTAGTCTCTGTTGTAGTGCTCCCTTTTCTGCTTCCTCTAAGTCGTTTAATCTTGCAATATCTTTATGGTCTTTAAGTGGTACTCCAGAATTTGGATCTTTTTTATCTGCAAGTGGACTTCTTAAAAGATTATACTTATTCTTTATATCATCAAAACGTTCTGCTTCCATTTGTTTGATAACTTCATCTTTCTTGATCTCTCTAAATGTTATCTGCGCAGCTCCTTCACCAAGTTGTTCGTCTATTGTTTCTCTTGTGAGTTTAGAATACTGAGTGCCTGTTTTTGGAATCATTAACCTAACATCAGAAAGCTTTTTTCCTTTAATGGCTTGCTTTATTTGACTACCTAATTTGTCTTTAAATATCTTTTCTTCTTCTGGAAGCATTGAATCTGTTTTGTGAGTTGGGATGTCAATTAGGAACGAATCTCTTCCATCTAAGAGTTTTTCTGTGTATCCAGGTAATGCCTGTGGTCTTGTTTTGCTTCCAGGTGTCATTGGGTAGGTTTTTTTAGATTTATTTACTAAATTTATTGCGCCTTTATCTATTGCTTTAAATACATCAGCAAACGCAGTTTCAACTTTTTTCGTTCTCTCTTCATCACCACTGGTGTAATTGTCAAACGCAATAGCAAATTTCTCTTCATATGGTATTCCACCCAATGTGTCTGGCATTGCTTGTCGCAATCTTTTTGTCGTTGATTTAGGAAGCGCTGCAGAAAGTCTATGTCCAGTTTCATGGGCTATGATTTTGTCTACTGTTTGCTGTGTGGCTTCTTTGTCGTTGGCTTTTCCAAGTTCCACAAGCAGCGACTTATTTACAGCTATTTGGTTTTGCTCTGATCTATACACGGCTTTAACGCTTTTATCGCCATGTTTAAGATTCTTTACAAAGCTTATACTTGTGTCTTCAAGACCAAACTTTTTATATTTTGTGTTCATTTCTGCTGATTTTTTCTCGAAGGCTCTTTGTGCGAATGTGGCGTCTTTGTTTATTTCATTTGCAGCACTTACTACAGTGTCTAAATATTTTTTAACTTCTGAAGGTAAAGTTTTTATATCTCCAGAGAGATATTGTTCAACATATTTTATAGCTGGAAACTTCAATGATTCTTTGGACTGGCGTTCTGTTGCTTTAGATCCTGATGCTTTCTCAACATCAAGGTCAGTATTGTGAACTAAGTGCTGTGCAAACATCTTTATGGCTTCTTTTGTGACAGCCTTCATGCTTTGATTATATGCAGTCTTACTACTACCTGTTGTTTGAAGAGTTATGTCTCTTGCTGCTTTCTTTAAAAAGTTATTATCAACTCTTGCTTTAGCTGTAGACCGATCATATGTTAAAAGTTGTTCTTCGCCCTTTTTAGGTTTTTCAGTCAA
>CAZRJS010000123.1:0-3273 GCA_964600565.1 Candidatus Woesearchaeota archaeon
AGATATACAGCAAGGAGTTGTATTAAAAAAGGTTAAATAATATGCAGTGCTTAGGCATATTCATATTAATAATAGGACTAATATTACTGGCTATACTATGGCCTCCTATATTAATTATATACATCATCGTCGGTGGTATGATGTTAATAGGTGAATAAAAAGAAGACCTCCCGATTGGGAGGCTCTTTTTTTATTTGATTATTTTATTGAATATATTCCCTACTTCTTTATTACTCATCTTATTTAACTGTATCAAACTTTTCCTCAACATTTTCTGTAAGTCTAAAACACTCATACTCCCCCCTGCGAACCTACTGGCAGGTATTAATGCCCCCATAAAGCCCATCAAGTGTCCACCGGTTAATACATTAAGAGTTTTAACTATTGCTTTACCAGACTTTGCGCCAGCAGCAAGAATTTTATTTTGTCTAATTGCAGCGGCTCCTTTTACACTAACCTTTTCAGCTATCTTTTCAAATAACTTTTTAGTTTTAATGAATTCACTGGCCTGGTTATCTAGAAATTCTAAAACCTTAGCATCTCCAGCGTTCAACGATTTCACTGTAGTTTTGATTCCACTCCTAACATTTTCAACCATTTGTCCAGAGATACTTGTTAAAGCTTCTCCGGTTGTTTTACTAAAACCTTTTTTGCCTATTTCTGTTCCATATAATCTCGCAAAATTATTTAATTCTTCTGACGTAACACCTGTTGTTTTTACTTTATCAGCAAATTTCTGAAGCAATATTCTTGCCTCTGGATCTACAACTTTTCTATATAATTCATCTAGATTTTTAAGAGCTTTATCTACATAGTTATATGTAGATACTTTTAATTCAGGCAATGTGTACATCCTGGTGTTTTGTCTTAGTATATCATCAAACTTATTTAACACAGTAGTTGCACCTTCTTGTATCCTTGGAACAAGTTCTGCGAATGTTTTCACTCCGTTTGTCTCAACAGCTAATAAAGTATTTCTAGCTGATTCAATTGCCTTTGTCTTTCCTTGTACCAACACTTTAACTAAATCATCCACCTTGGCAGCGTTAGCTGCGGTTGAAGCAGCAATAGCCTCTGGACTTTTAGCTAATGTACCGGCAACCTTTTCACCGGCTTTAACAGTGGCAGGTATAACTTTTTCTCCGGCCTTGACTGCTGTTTCACCGACTTTCACTGCTGCCTTAGCTCCAGCTTGGGTAGCCTTTGCTAGTGGTAGTACTGCAGCAATATCAAGTACATCTTCACCAGCTCTCGCTAACTGAGGATGTTCTTCACCAAATTTAGTAACTGGTTCAATAATATCTTTCTGGATATTAGGGTTTGATATTACTGAGTTTAACCAGCTTTTCATATCATCTTTAAAGTCATCTGGTAGTATCTGTTTGATAGCTTCAATACCTGTCTCTACTACAGCTCTAGGAGCCGCTGCTGTAGCGCTAAGAGCCATGGCAGGTAAAGCTAGTTTGTCTCCGTCTGCCCTTGCCTGATCATATGTTTGAGCAATCCCTTTATAATTTTCCTTTGTATCCTGAAATACTCTTTTAAGGCGGCCTCCAATCTCTTTGAAAAAGCCTTCTTTCTTTGGTTCTTCTGACCCACCACTCATAAAGTCTGATATGCTTTGTCTTTGTACTGGTTGTCCACCAGAGAATTCTTCTAATGTCATAATATTATAGAGGAGTTACAGTCCCATCAGCTTCGATGCGAGCTTTTTCTCCTGCTTGATTAGTAATTATTTCTCCTACTTCATAGGTTTCTCCACCAACATTAATAGTTTTATTCCCTTCTTGTGCATCTGTAACCGGATCTACAGCATCAGCTGGTTTTTCAACTTTGAATAAGTCCCAAACAGATTTGTTTTGGTTTTCAATACTATCTCCTAACACGACTTTCATTTTACTTAGCGATGCGTTGAGGGCAGTTTCAAAACCTTCAATACTACCTTCAGCAAATCCATTCTTTATAACATTAGCGGCCCTATCTTGATCATCCTTATTAATATCTCTAACATTTCCATTATCATCAAGTTGTCCAGATAAAGCAGCGTTATAAAGAGCGAACTCCGTTCTAAGCTGTTCTAAATGGAAGTAATATGTTTCCATTGCTGGATCATTTATTTCACCTTTGGCAAAGTATTTTACTATATTACCCCATCTTAAATCTCCGAAGTCAGCATCCTTACTGGCTTCTTTTATATTTTCAACTGTTGCTGCTAATTCTTCTTCTGCAACCTTAGCTTGATTATTTCTTAATAGATTGGCTCCAACTGTTTTAGTATAAGCATCATATTGAGCTTTGAATGTTGCCCCATCTACACCATGTTTTACTTGATAAGCTTTCCACTCATTACCAATTTCTGTTTTCATTTCTCCAGACAATCTTGTTAACCCCTGTGTACCTTGAGTTGCTAATATAAATGCCCAGTTAGATAATCCAGTAGCGGCCATAATACTATTAGATGTTGGATCTTGTATGCTAGCTCCTTCTGCTAATCCGTCGTCACCAGATATTGATCCAGTAGGGTCAGCCTTAGCAAATATATTATCTGCATATTTAATTAGTTGATTACTACCTATTGCTCCCGGTGTGTTATAAGCCTGAACTCCTTCATATACTCCATATTTGTCAATCATTCCTTTCAATCTATCAGCAATAAACTTGATAGCGAATCCAGGATCTTTAGCTTGTTGTTCTGTAATTTGAGGGTGAGCATTTAAGTTAATCTGTCCCAGGCCATAACTCCTCTCTTTATCACTTACATTTTCAGCGTCTGGGTTAAATCCTGATTCTTGGTTAATGATTGAAGATATTAATGATGCAGGGACTCCTTTATCCCTAGCTTCTTGTTGTATTAATATTCTCATCCAATCTGGAGTTTCTGCTATAGGTTCATTTGAAAATTGTTCTATATTATAACTTGGCTTCTTATATGGTATTCCTTCATTTGTTGTATCAAATCCTTCCATACCAGCTTTAAATTTATTGTTGTATATATCATTTTCTTTAGCAAGTCTAGCTTGTTCTTGTATTCTTTCCATTGCCCTGCCATGTGCTACTGTATCTGCTTCTTCTCTCTCTAATTTATCTGCTGTTACTTTCCACAAATTAAAAGCATTGTCATATCTTTGTAAGGCTGCACTAGCTAGGTCTTTGTATCTTCCACTAGCTTCTTTTATTGTATTAGAAAACTTAGTGTAATCACTGGTGAATTTATCGTTTTGAGTAGCAATAGATTGACTTAGTACATTAGCGCCTTCTAATCCTGCTTGTTTG
>CAZRJS010000124.1:0-3271 GCA_964600565.1 Candidatus Woesearchaeota archaeon
AGTAAAAAAGATTATAAAAGAAAAAAGAAACACCTAAATAATTGGGAGGATAGTAGATAATCTCAATGAAGGAGCAATAGTGAACGAAAAGAAAAAAATACTACTTACAAGAAGTTGCAAAATGACCAATCATTTAGAATCTATGGCAATTCCAATCAAATTCTCTTCAAATGGTGATATATTAGAAACAACTACTGCATATAAGTGTAGAGAACAAATATGTGATGAGTTTATAGATGCATTACTTTATCCTACTAAATCTAATAAAATTGATGCCTCTAAAGTTCTTAATAAAGCAAGATTAATTGTATACAAATTATCTGATTACGAGATATCAAATAAACATTTGAAACAAGTCTTAAAACCCATCAGACTACTAGAAAAAGAATGTAAACTACCAAGAACACAAATAAAAAAACTGACATGTAATTGGCAAGATGGTAACTACATTATGTTTGAAGGCAGTAATAAGTGGTATAGATCTAGTCATACAATGTCTCTTTGGCATCTGCTAATTCGCTTTGGTATGCTTTTTCCAGGTAACCTTGAGGTAAATAACTTTGCTGAATTGAAAAAACTGATAAAAACTTTTCCTGAGCATCCAGGTACTAGTGGCTGCCATTGGTTTGAGGAAGATCAGGGATCAATGAGAGAGACTATTGACATATGGGTACCTCTAATGACAAATTTAAATAAGGTATTTCCGCCAGGTGAAAAATGGACAACTAGATATAATAATAAAAAACAACACATCAAACCAACCCTAGATAGCAAAAATAATGGGGATTATGGATATCTACGAGCGTGTTATAGGGAAGGTATTCTTATGCTTGCTAAAGGCGAATCACTGCACAAACATTCTACAAGTCTGAAACAGTTTTTAAAAAAAGAAGGATAAGGTATGCTAGTTCTTGCTATAGAGAGTATAATGGCTGATTCATCCTCACTTGATGAGTTAATTATTACCTTAAGACATAGGTATAAACTTTTAGTCATAGAACACAATGTGTCTGGAAAAAGACTAATACACGTAAATAGAAATAATCAAACCTATTACGATAGTGTCCAAAATGAGTGTTCCAGTATTGTAATAGATGAGGATATGACTATTATATCAAGGAATGTAGAGAAAGTATATTCCATTACAGACAATTCTTATCCCCCTGTTTATGACAGCAAAGAACCAGTAATTGTAGAAGAACTTCTTCCAGGTAAACAAATTACAATTTCTAGATTCTATAGTACTTACTTATTAAGTACCGAAAAGGATATACACGGGAGGGATCAAATTGTACCGAGAGGCCCAAAATGTAATGAAATTGTTATGCATGTACTTAATAGTAATAAAACTCTAAAAGGAATTGATGGCTTATTTGCTGAAAATTTGCCTGAATCAATTTGCTGGTGTTTTCAAATTGTACCGAAAAATGAATTTAACATAGATAAGTTTGAAGATTACGATTTAGTACTATTAAACGCAATCAATATTGAAACAAATCGTGAGATGCCGATAGCCCAATTGAAAGATATTGCAACATATCGTAATATACGTACACCAGTGCGACGCCTTGCTTGTGGAATGAAAAATGTTAAAGAAATAACCAATGACTTATTTTTGCACAATCCCTCGATTATAGGTACTGTCATAACAAAAATTGAATCTGCACCCATACGTGGTTGTGGAATTCAACGTAAAAGATATAATATAAATATATCCTCACCCTGGCGATCTGAATTAAATAGAACGGCACGATTAGTATTAAGACACCGGTATCATGGCCTTAAAATAGAGGATAAACCTGCACTTGTCAATATGTTAAAACTAATACGAGAAGGTTACGAGAGCTTATTAGAAGAAATGGGTACTTTATATTTAAAACACAAAACAGCCAGAACACGAAAACTATTTGCTAATGGGGTTAACAACCATCCTATGGCAGTTGCGCTATTCGCACTTAGAGATAAGAAAATAACACATCTTTTACAAATACATAAAATAATACGGCCTGAACATCTATTGAGATATATTGAGAGTAAAAATAAGTTCACTTTCAAAATTGCTTTAGACGCCTATAAGGGGACTATATGCCAACAAATGGTAAGGTAACGTGGTTTAAATCTACTAATAACCTGTCTGAAATATATCAATCTGTTAATATGAAATTTGCCTTTGCTAAAAAGAGTGAAGGTATCTTTATTCAGTGTCATAAATGGATAAAATGCAGGGATTTCTTGCACGATGCTGTGCGTACAGCACTTACAGGTAAAAAATCTTCAATATTTGGGTTTACTTTTGAGAAAGGGATCAATCCAGAGCTAGACCTTGAGAATATGACGATGCTTGTGAGTCAAAAAGGATTAGAAAAGGAGGATGAGTTACTTCCAAACCTTAATAGGGCTTTAAAAATTATTAATCACTATGAATCTATTGCAGGACAACCTTTTTCTAAATTAACTAAAGTTGAGCCAGATAAGATATCTGACTATAAACATGTTTGGATAATCCAAGGACCAAAGATGTGGATGACAGCCCCATATTTAATATCAATGTTTACATTTTTGTTAAGATTAGGGTGTAAAAATGTTGAGTTCACAGATAGTGCCTCTTTGGAAAAAGCTCTTGAAAAAGTATCAAAAGAAGAAAAGAAAGATAATGACATTAATTATTTAAAAACGATTTGGAATAAATTAGAAGTTATAATCGTTAAACATTCAACATTAATAGAAGAAAAAGGAAATGGATACTCCAATTTATATTTTCAAGATGCCAATATACAATCTTTCCATAATAATTCAGGCATTGTAAGTGTATGCAATGCTAATACATGGTCTCATAAGTTTAATGAAAAAATAAAAAATGTATTAAAGGAGAAATGACAATATGTCAGAAGAAAAAGATGTGAGGAAAAAACTTATTAGAATTAAAGCAGTCGAAAACCTTGTAGGAACTTATAAATCTGAGCTCAATACAGGGGAAGGTATCTTTTTTGCACTATGTGGCCCTAATGTGGAGGAAACTGACAAAAGTATTAAGTGCAGACTACAGATATCTAAGTTTGTTTCATGCAGGGAACAGCTGACCGAAACACCTCGAGTCGCACTTAATAAATTACCTGATACATACCTAATTAATTCCAACAAGCACACAGTTGATATGGATAAGTACAGGCTGCTTTTGGGTGTATCCGGTAATAAAGACCTTAACACTTCTAAACAAAAAATTTTTTCTGGAAAAAGGGCATTAAACTTACTTGAAAAAGCTGCAGGATGG
>CAZRJS010000125.1:0-3202 GCA_964600565.1 Candidatus Woesearchaeota archaeon
TCTTCCCGGTCCCATTAGCTGAACGTGCTACAGTTGTTACATTATCTCTGACTGATTCCATCATATCCTTAATGTCTTCAGTCGGTGATTCGCCTAAAATATCTTGAACAAACCCAACAGGGTTATCTTGATATTTTTCGTAACCGGTCAAGCCTATAGCAGTATTGATTTCGTCACGGGAGACGTGTTTCAATATGTTAGATGCTATAATCCTGGCTTGTTCGGCTTTGTTCAAACTTTTCCTATTCCCCGCATTTTTTAAATTAGTTCCTTATCTTTGCAGCATCTTGCGCTATACACAAAACGCCCATATTTTAGTAAACGATGACAATCTCCGTCAAGAAAACAAACAGGTGGAAAACTATCTTTAGAACTATCTTTAAAGAACGGGCATTTTTCAGAATCACAAACCCATGCACCAGGAACTAATTTAGGAATGGGAAGTTTTTCTTGATGAGTATCTTGTTCTTGAACATCGCAATCAAATGGTAGATATGCAACAACACTGTCACATTCATCGCAAACAAATGAGTATGGAACATCAAGCCCATCAGGTAGCCGTTTTAAAGTTGTATTTGTTAGCTTATAACAACCAGGACAAAGTCCTTTTGATTTATCACCGAGAATATATGTATGTTGTCTAACCGGCTCATCAGGAAGGAATAATATATTACTGATTTCTTCTGAATTTGGTATGTTTACATCTTCGCCGGGTTCTGGAATATTTTTCTCCCAATCCATAATCATCCTAAATAAAACCTTAAGTGATTGTGATAAGTGTCCAACTGGTGTCATGTCAACCAGAAAATCCGTTAATTTTACTATGCTTTTATATTCTTCTTCTGTTTTTATCATAATTCGTCTTGCTCCTTTTTATTTTTCAGGATCTTTTTTTAATAAATCCTTAACCATTTCAACAACCTCCGAGTCTATACCTGCAAATATTTCGTTTAGGTTCAGCCCTGGTACCGATATCTCCCTTTTGGTTGAAAATTCATCTTTTAACTTGCGCTCTAAATATTTCAAAGCGAGTCCACCATCCTGTACGGCGCTCCTATTAAGGCTCTTGCGTGCTGCAAGTAGTGGAGTATTCTGTAAAGCCATGATTTTTTTGCGAACTTCTTCATCAGCATTTCTGTAATCGTTAATTGTAGAGTATGGAACGTGAGCCATAATACAGGATTCATTAAGCGAACAACCCTCAATTAAGAATGGTCTTAGCCTCGCAAAATATTCTTCAAGGTTTATTTTTATTCCTCTTGCCATTATTTAATAATTTCCCATAAAGATTCATGTACACAATTTTCACAGACTACACCGCTTTCTAAATTTGCACAATTATCACAACCCCTTGCAATATATGAACTATATTTCGTACAGTCAACAAGACAAAAGCCAGTTGGATTATGATTAACGCAAGAAGGGCATTTTGTTTTTGATTGCAGGGTTTTGGTTTCAACTTTTATTTTATTATTTGGTTCAACTTTTAATTTATTGTTTTCGTAAAAATATTCTTGTTGAATAGTTGTGAAATCCTTTAATTCTTCAATATTTTTAAGAAGTAGTTTGATTGTTTTGCGCTGGTCTTCAATGATATTGCAGAGTGTTTCGTAAACTTGATTGTCCATTTTAAAACCTCCATTTGGTTCGTCTTACTATTTTATTTAAGGTAAACTGTCTATATATGTTTGTGCTGCTGCATATACTGTTGCAGCTGTTAATCCTAAGCCTGTGAGACTTGGTAATACTTTTTTAATAAGTACACTGAATAATAGATCGTTGCGCTTTTCCCGTTTAGCTTCTTTTTTATTTTCTTTTTCGATGAAGATGCTCATTGTTTGTATTTTTTTGGTGTTTTCTTTACATGGAAGATTTTTGTAATTATCATCAATTTTTTTATCTATAGCATCAAACCTTCTTTCACCTCGTCCAAATCCATTATCAACTGTTTTGCATAAATCATCAAGTCCACGCATGACCATCCCAAGTTCTACCTTTTCACCACTATTCATTATGGCAATACTCCCTCAAATACAGTTGACCATCCTTTAAAATCCCTTACCATATCTGCGCCATTATCAGGAGTTTTACCACCCCAATTTTTATCACATATGCCTGCATAATATAATTGTTCGTACATGGTTTCTGAGCAGTCACCGAGCTTAGTAACATTAAACCATTTGGCTAAGCCTAAACCAAGCATAAATATACGCCACCAAGGGTAACGTTTACCAAGACGCCATTGTACTGCGTTATAACTGTAAAGGGCTTTGTCCGGTGTCATATTTTTATGACGACCTATCAATATCTTTTGGCCTTTATATGCTTTGAATAATTTTTGGATTCTGTAGGTAGAGAGTGCTTCAAACGTATTTCCGTGAAAGTCTATTATAACGCCAGCATGACCATATTCCGATTTACCGTCTTGGGAGGATTGTTTTTGATAAAGGTTTATTAACCAATTAAACATCCATGAATTTTCAGTAAAAAAAATATCTCCTGGTTCCACTTTTGGAATTTTTATAGTCATGTTATCCCCAAGTTTAAAAAATAATAATGCCTTATTTGATATTATCTAAAATCAGATACTCTGTCAATCCTCATATACTTTCTATCATCAATAGAAATCAAAGCCCCGTTAAACATAACAAGTATAAATCCGAGGATAAAAGTGCCTACTATCGAACCTGTTTCAAGCAAACCTATTAACGCTGCTGATAATCCTAACTCTGCCACTGAGTATAAACATAATTTAAATATTGATTTTATCATGGTTTTATTTCTCCTGGTTAATTTTATTGTTTATGCTTTTAAAGATCTCTTTCTTCAAAATTCTCGTTTATTGTTATTTTAGCTGACGGATCTCCTTCCCTGAAGACATCAGTATTCACTATTTTTTTTCTTATGTAATCTAAACGACCTACAGATAATAATGCCTCAGCCCTCATAAAACTATCTACATATTGAGATAGATCAAATTGCTTAGACATTTTATATTTCTTTTTTCCAGGGATCGTTTGTGGATCGATTAAAACTGTATACTCGGTAATTTCGTAAACTCTAAATGCTATTGGATTCATTTTAAACCTCACTTCTGTTTTTTGTTACTTATAGTACCAGAGGAAAATCAAATATTTAGTTACGTTGTTGTCAAGGATACAATTTTAATTATATACTGTATAGTTTTTTATTTTTTAGCCTT
>CAZRJS010000126.1:0-3188 GCA_964600565.1 Candidatus Woesearchaeota archaeon
CATTAACACTTTTAATTTTTTGAGCATAGATTTCTTTAGACAATTTAACTTGTTTATTATATTCAGTAGTTAATGCTTTCTCAATATTTAATATTTCAGTTATATCACGTTTTTCTGCTTCTAATTTATCTAAGTTTATCGTTTCTTCTCTAATATTTTTGTCACTTGGATTACTGGATGCTGACATTCTAGCTATTTCAATTTTACTATCAGTTATTTCTAAAGATTTAATTTTCTTTAATAATTCATAATTTTCTTTATTAAAGGCTATAAGTTTACGAACATCATCTAAATTTTTTACATTAGCATTTATATCCAAACTAACTTTTTTATTGAATCCATCAACTACTGTTCCAAGCCCTGCAGTTACAGATAATAATTGCATTAGTTTTTCTATTGGAAGATTACCTAATTCTTTACTTATTTCTCTTATTGACTTTGGTAATTTATCAAAATTTAATTTTGCCATTATATCCCCTTTGAAAACTTATCTACTTTTTCCATTGCATTTGATAAAACTTTATTGAATTTTTCAACTGTTGTATTTCTTGGAAGTATGCGTATATTATTTATTGCTACATCTAATTCTTTCATATTGCTATTGCTATTTATACCCTTAGCTCGTAGTAATTGGTTAATCATAGTATTCTTAACTGAACGAAATTGAGTTGAGCTAACGCTTCTTTTGATGCTTTGCTTACTCTTTAAATTTGCTAAGGTATTACTTAACAAAACTGTACTTTTTTTAAGTGCATTCAAATCTTTCAATGTATCATCTATTTTCTTCGTAGAATAAACTTTGCCACCTTGTATTTTAAATTGTGGGTCTGTTTCTTTAAAGTTTTTATTAATTTCTTTAGTTTTAATTTCTTCCCATTTATTTTTTATATCTGATAATAATTTATTCATTAAAAATTCTATCATTCTATCATTTTTAGGTTTAGCTCTATTGAATGAAGTTTGAGCCGATGATGGAATACCTTTATCTGCTATACTTCTAGCTATCATAAATGCTTGCTGTTTAATAGTTTGAGTACTAGTAGTTTTCCATTTATTATTAGCACTCCTATCTTCTATCCAACTTTGAATTGCACCAATATTAGCAAATGCTTTATTAGATTTTTCTGTACCATACTCAAAGAATTTACCATAAGATGTATCTTTTTCAAGTACTACTATTCCTACTGATATAAAATCTTGTCTTTTACTTATACTAAAATTAAATAATAAATTCTTAGCTAAATTTCCAGATGCTTTATTATTAAATTGCTCAAAATATTGTGGGATTTTATCCATAAATTTAGATTTAACATCATTTGCCATATTTAATACAGTTTTTAATATATTATCTTCAAATCCACGAGTGAATAATGAACCACCAGTTAATCCAATAGCTTTTTCCTGCCCTTTTATATCTGCAACAAATGCATTTATATCTTGGCTCATTGCTCCGTGTATAGAATTTTGAAATGAGTCAATATCTACACCTAATTTAGTATTAGTATTTTTCATTACATTTACAATATCATTAAATTGTTTACTAATAATTTTATTAGTTTTAGTATTATTTCCTATACCACCGTCTTGTAATTGTAAATTTATAAAGGCTATCTTATCCCTCTTCCCTTTAAGTTGGTCAATTTCGCTCTTAGTGGATAGTTCTTTATTAGAAGGGATAATTTTAGCTCTTTCAGTTTCAATCGCTTCAAGGAGCTTTTTGGAAGTTTCAAACGTGTGTATAACTTCATCAATATTGTGTATAATTTTATCACCAAACTTTTCAGTACCAGTTAGATTTTCTGTTAAGTTTAAATTTGCATTAAGTTTTCCAGCACTATTAATAAATCCATCTACAATTAAAGCCTGTGCTTCTTTACTATAATCATCAAGTGGTACTTTTGTATTATAAGCTTTACCCATAGCTTTATTCATAGCAGAAATCATATTCTTATATGCTACATTTTGTTTAGGAGTCATTCCTTTAGGCATTACTTATCCTTTTCATTTTGAAGAGTATATATTTCATCGAGCATATCATATAAATCTGAAAGTGCATCAGGTAAATCAATTTCAAGAATAGCTTCTTTAATCTCATGCGTTCCTCCAGTTTTCTTTATATTATTATTTATACTAAATATTGATTCTTTATCTAAATAGGCATATAATTCCAAGCAATTTTTACGAACTTCATCTGCATTTATATCTAATATAACGAAAACAGCTTCATCATATGCCAGTATTTTAGGATTAATTCCATTTTTAAATAACTTTAATGCTATTGCTCTATAGTAATTGGAATATCCAGACTTATCAAGTCGTTTACCTTTTGATCGATCAGATTTAGTTTCTTCCGCATCATCGTTTCCATCTGGTTTATAACCATATTCTTCTGCACATTTGACTCTTTGATTAATATTTTCACGTATGTTAGAATCGGTTTTCCTAAATTCGATAAAAAAAAACTTAACTTTTTAACCGAAGCTAAATAATTACTTGCAGATAATTCATCTGACTCAAAGTCAATTTGTATATGATTTGGAGTATCTAATATAGCTTCTAATAGCTTATTAAATTTATCTTGGTCTGATAACATTTCAAGTAAAATCATATTTGAGATAGTATCTACTTCATCAACTAATGGTATATCTGCTAAATCTATTGTTTTTAAAATTTCTTTAACTTTGGCTAAGTTTAATACATTTGTTGTTACTGCTAATTTGCTAATATCTGTAACTATCATTCTGCCTCCTAAAGCGAATATTCAATGAGAGTATCTGTTGAGCTTAATTCATCTCCAACATTAAAATCTTTAAATTCAATTGGCGATAATATTTTCTTATTTAATGAATTTAAGACTAATTGTGTAACTCTATATACTTCTTGTTTAGATAAATCAATATTATTACTCCAATCCTCAGCAGATATAAATATTGATATGTTAAATATTGCTGTTAATGGTATAAATACTGATGTATTAATTTCTGTGAATGGAACTACAGTTGCATAATTTACAATGCAAGCAGGAAAATCATCTGGTGTAATTAAATAGTTTCTTAAAATGTTAGCATCATCAAATAGTACTGGACTAATTAGTTTTATAGCCTCTATGATAGCTGTTTGGGCTTCGTAAGGAGTCATTTTAGCCATTTAAATTACCATCACCCCTAATTTCCCAGTAGAAGAACTTT
>CAZRJS010000127.1:0-3140 GCA_964600565.1 Candidatus Woesearchaeota archaeon
GGAGGGGTAAAGCATAATTGGAATTGCCCCCGGTTTGAACCCGGGTATCCGCAAGGGTGTGCAGGTTCGATCCCTGTCCCCTCCTCAAGGTATAGATTGAAAAACGTTTGACTGTCGTAACCGTTACGATAGTAGAACAGGGATGGAGGAAAGCCGAAAGGTTGGGATTTGAAGTGCTTGACTATCATAATCGTTATGGTAGTTGAGAAAGGAGATCGATACTCTGTGAAAATCATCTGGGCGAGTAATGCGCATATGCAGCCGACTGGGTACGGTACTGTGTGCAAGAATGTGGTTTCATATATTCAGAACAACAGCGAACACCAAATGGTTGAAGTGGCTATCTCTGGATTGAGTAGAGTGCTACCGTTCGACTGGAATGGAGTTAAGGTGTATGGTGCTAGCGGGCTTGGGGGAAAACTGGGAATTGGAGATTGGCCTTCCATTCAGGCACAAGAGAAAGCAGACGTATGGATGCTTAACTTCGATGCTTGGGCAGTAGGCAAAAGTATTGTACAGACCGGGATAGATTACGTTCTTTATCCACCCATCGATCACGATCCACTACCGCCTCTATGGGATAGTGCATTGCAGGGCGCAAGGGAGATTGTGCCTTATTGTGAGTTCGGCGAACGTGTCATGCGCGAAGGATTAGGTATTACTTCACCGATAGCCAGACCTATTCCCCATGGCGTTGACCTTAGTGTTTTTCGCCCGATGGATGTAGACAAGTCTGAAGTATTCGGAAGACGCACTGATGGGTTTGTAGCGGGCATCTTCAAGAATAACCAAGGAACCCGATCTAGGTACGATGTTCAGCTTGAGGGGTTTCGTCGATTCGTCGATATCGTGGGAGACAACAGCGTTAGGCTATACATTCATGCGGATAGAACTACACAGCAAGGGTTCGATATAGTAGATCTTGTCAAACGTTATGGGCTAACTGGATATGTTTATGCAGTTGCGCCTATGCGATATAGACAAGGACTTTCCGTTGAAGAGATGGCCGAAACGTATAACGCTTGCGACGTAGTGTTGAATGCCGTTGCGGGCGAAGGTTGGGGCCTACCGATAACGGAAGGGTTTGCTTGTGGCAAGCCTGTCATTGGTACGGCCTTTTCGTCTATGCCGGAACTGTTAAGCGGTGTAGAGGGAGAAACGATTAAGAAGACGCTTGACCATGCTGAATCTATTGAAACAGAACGTGGTTGGCTAGTTCCTACCTCCGGTAGTGAATATACATTAGGCAAACGTTCTACCCGCCGTACTATTATGGCCTCAGACGTAGCGGATGCCCTCGTAAAGGCTTATGAGAACCCTGATAAGCGTAAAGCAATGGGTATTAACGCATTAGAGTACGTGAAGCAGTATGACTGGGAAGAAGTTGGTAAGCAGTGGGTTAAGTACTTCGATGGACTGGAAAAGAGGGTGTCTAAGAAGTACACCTGGTCCAAGAGTGAGGAAGAGACAACTGTAGGCGAGAACAAGACTGCTGTTGCTGTATTCGCATGGAATAGGCCAGACTATCTTGTGCAGACACTAAATAGTCTCGCACAGAACACGCGGATAGACGAATGCGATGTCTTCCTGTATTCAGATGGATGGAAGAACAACTCTAAGTATCCTTACACTACAGATGAAAGCGGTATGCACGATGTAGTTAATCAGGTGCGAGAGATACTTGAGACCTACCCATTCGCGCACAAGAAGGTTATCACCAGGGAAGAGAATGTCTGTATAGGTAGGCAGTTGCAGGATGCTAAGAGGACGTTATTCGCGGATTACGAACATGTCATATTCTTAGATGACGACATTGTTGTATCACGAGACTACATCGACGTTCTATTAAAACTACATAAACAGTATCCTTCCGCAATCGTTGGCGCACAAGCAACAGAGGCGAGGAACATTCCCGTCAATGCACAGCTAGATGAACTGGGTATCACGATGATACAGCAGAGTGACGTTGAGTCCAAGGCTGGTCGCTGGCGCTGGTTAGCTTACCTGATGCCTAAGTCCGTATATGATACCACCTTAGATGAGATGGATGAGTACATGGACTTCATTGGCCCTAGCTATAGGGACATACCTCATAATGCAGTGTGCATTAAGTATGGAGTAACCGTGTCTGGCTTCGACGGAGTACTTGACAAGATATGCGATAAGCATAGCATCGCTAGGATAGCCACGGTTATCCCTCGCGCTAAGTACATCGGCGAGACTGGGTTGTTTGGGACGCCTACGTTATACAAGCAGATGGGATTCCCTTCTAATCCGCAAATAGAGTTTGACGAACCAGATGAGTACCACTACCCTGGTGACGGTGTAAAGGGGTTGGATTTGTATGCGTCAAGAAGCTATTCGCAGAACGAAGAGGATGGGATTATAAGACACATCTTCTCGGAGATTGGCTACGGGTCTAAGAAATTCTTAGAGTTCGGGTTCGCCGTACCAGAGTGCAATACATGGCGACTGATGAAGGAAGAGGGATTCACTGGGCAATACATGGACGTTTCGTCTAAGGTTTGCACTAAACTCCGCGAAACGCTAGAAGCTGAACACATGTCATTTGCTGCTAAGGGCATAAACATAAAGGTGACTGCTGAGAACATCGAACAGTACACAGTTAATCTACCTGAAGAGATAGACATTCTATCAATTGATGTTGATGGTAATGACTACTGGGTATGGAAGGCGATGAAGAGGCTGTCTCCTCGCGTTGTTGTGATAGAGTACAATGCAGCATTAGGGAAAGATGCATCTATCACTATGCCATACGACCCTGATTTCGAGTGGCATGGTGGGGCATACTATGGCGCTTCCCTAAAGGCACTTGAGAAACTAGGGAAAGAGAAGGGTTATAGGTTAATTGGTTGTGATTCATTCGGCGTCAACGCTTTCTTCTTACGCGATGACATTATCGGATCTACCGATGAAACGCTTACGGCTGAAGAAGCTTATCGGCCAAACCCAAAGACTGCACCACAAGAGAAGGAATGGGCCTCAGTTGAAAATAGGTTGTGGGATTTAGTATAGAGATTGGGGGTACAAGGTTTCGATGTAGGGTTAGACACGGTGATTGCAAGCAAAAAAAAGAACTAACAAACTAGAAACACTCTTCGCTACGGCGAAGGCTTGGC
>CAZRJS010000128.1:0-1858 GCA_964600565.1 Candidatus Woesearchaeota archaeon
ATAGATGATTTGGTTGTTTTGGTGATAACCCCTCAGCATTATAAAGTACTGCACAGGTCAACTCATATCACTACAGCTGTTGTAAGAGCTTCGATACTTGCGGAGAATGGTATGAATGTCTTGATGATAATGCCAAAGAAGGAGGATGGCTTTGAGTATTCTACCTCTGAATTTCCTATGTGGTCAGACAAATTGGTGGTTGTTGATGCCACAAGTGTTAAGGATCAAGAAACTGGGATTGGATTCTATACCGCCGATATAATAAAAGTGGTGTCTCAGGATTCTGTAAAAAGCCCTCCTTTCGATGCCGTCTTGAATTATAACACGCCTATGTCTGTAGGGTTGCAGAGGTTGCTTTGTGCAAAGACTAATTTTACAGGGATAAAGCCTCCTATGTTGACAACTATGGATATTGCTGCATCTTATGATGAATGGAACAGAAACCCTTTAGGAACAAGAGAGTGGTATAAGGCGTGGGAGATTCTTGAAGCGTACTCTCCATTGTTTGATTATGCGATCATAGATAGTCCGTATGATTACAAGCTGATGCTTAGGCAGTTTAGGAGATTGATGTCTCCTTCTATGGCCCGTAGCGCCCTCGCAAATTTTGAGCATGTTTGGGGTGCAAGGGCTCCTATATCTGAAAAACACTTGCATAAAATCCCCAAGCGAGGCGAATCCTTTGATGTCCTGATTGCAGGTTCTTTTGGACGCGGAAGGGAGAACTGTCAGCCACAGGCGGAGACCATGATTAAAGCTGTAGGTGCATTGTATAAACGTGGGTATCCTATTAAACTTAAGGTTTGTACTTATACACAGGAGGATGATTGGCAGAGGGAAGCTCTTGAAGGAACTGAGAATTTTGTTGAAGTGTTTCGGTCGCCATCCTTTCCTGTTTACAAAAAGATTTTTAAAGCTGCGCATTTTGGAGTTCAGTTGAGGACAGTGAGTGATGGATACCACCTTACTTGGGTCGAGTTTATGATGAGTGGCAAACCTACTGTTTGGTATCGGAATGAATACAACATTCCATGGGTTCCTTCAGGTACCCAAATGTGTGTGGACCAAGTGGGCGCAGTTGAGGTGGCCGCAGTTTTAGTAAATGCTATGAGTAATTATGCGATAAGGGCTGAGAAGGCAATGAAACTTGCGGACCTTATTTATGCAAGGCATGCTCCGAATGTTTGGGCAGAAAGAGTTAAAAATATACTATCGTCAATTGTAGCTAAGTCTGAAGTGAACTGGAGAAAAAGGAACTTCCCTTCCTATATTCCAATCTTCGAAGAAGCCAATACTCTAACACCCCTACCCTTTGATAAGATGTATAAAGAGCTAAATAAGATGTGCAATGGGGGGCTAAGCTTGTTTTCTAAGACATGGGCCATGAAAATGATGAGGAAGTATGGAAATGTTCATATGGGTATAGGTGATGGTGAGTTAATAGTTATAGGAGACGAAGAATGAAGCTGATCTGTGATCCGTGTTATACATTGAGTGATACGCGAAAGTGTGTGACTAACTTTGCCCTGACTGAGTGTGCGAGATATGTACTTGCTACATACCCCGACTCTTTTGTGTATTACATAAGGCCTGATGAGAGAATGATTTTTGATAAAGAACTTGAAGGGGAGTTCCCTGGAAGGGTGAAGTATTTTGAAGGGAAGTATTTCTCAACTGGAAGGGTATACGAATTTTTGTGGCGCCCCGAATGGTTTAAAGATATAGTAGCTCCTACTGGGTATGCATGGGATTGGGATATAATCATATCAACGAGAGGGCCTGCAATGGGCCATGTAAAACTCCTGAATCATGCTAAGGTGCATGACCCGAAGCAGATAATTTTGCATGATCATTTCCC
>CAZRJS010000128.1:1958-3094 GCA_964600565.1 Candidatus Woesearchaeota archaeon
CAGAGGATAGGGAAGTCTGGAAGGCATCCGACTGAGGTACTCGACTCCTTTTTTTACTCCTTTGTAAAAAGGAAGAAAGGGATTGTTGAGTTCCAGTTGTCCACTAATTCCATGAAAGGCATGAGTGAGGAAGATCTGCAGAAGTATTCCTTTATGTCATTTTATAAAGCAACTCGGGAGGAGTTTTATGAGCGATTAAAGAAGGCCGATTTTTGTATAAGCTTTAGTACTACTGAAGGCATGCCGACCTCCCTACTTGAGGCTATTATGTGGGGATGCATTCCAGTATTTATAGATTCCGATTGGGCGCGTGATATGACCGGGAAAGACTACCCACTGCTATTTAAAACTTTTCCAGAGGCAGTAGGTATGATAAATAGCATTATTGACCAGCCAGCTAAAATGTTTAAAATGTATCAGGAATGGTATAAAACATATTTCCTTGAGTATCTTTATACAAAGGGAACTATGCAAACTATCATGGATGAGGCTGTTAGGAGGAACAAGGAGTCTGCGCTTCAGATCTATGCAAGCAAAGTCAATTCCGAAATGGTACAAATTATGGTAGACTACATAATAAAGAAGGGTTTCAAAAGATTCCTGTTGTTTGACCTGCTTGAACTGCTCTATAAAGATAAACTTATTAGACACAACCCGCAAGATATGCATGTGGGCTTTGCACCCCAAATTGATATGAGGAACTATATTCCTATCAGGCACCCGAAGTACTATGGATTGCTCCACTCAATTCTTGCTGCAAGACCCGACTGGGAAAGAGGGCTTGAAGTTGGAGAGATAATAACCAAAAAATAGGAGGTAAGGATGGCGAAGACTAAAACGAAAAATGCAGCTCCTAAAAAAGTTGAGGAAATTGCTAAGAAAGACTTTAAGCATGGAGAGATCAGGAACATTCCTATTGAGGATATTAGTGCTAATGACTGGAATCCTAATGAGATGACTGCGGATGAGTTCAACATGCTGTCTGAAAATCTAGATGATGTAGACTTCCTGCAGCCTCTGTTGGTTGTACCGACAGCTATAGTGGAAGGACGTCAGAGATACCGAATTATTGATGGGGAGCAGCGCTTCGAAGCACAACGACTCAGAGATGTATTGGAGCTTCCATGTGTAATTGC
>CAZRJS010000129.1:0-3082 GCA_964600565.1 Candidatus Woesearchaeota archaeon
AACATGGGGAAAGTCTGATCGATTAAATCGAAGACTACAGGTTTAAGTTTACCAGGTTCTGAACGAAGTATTCTTCCACAAATTTGAATTAATGATTTCTTTCCAGAAAACAATGATGCAAGAATCAATCCACTTAGCCTCGACATATCAAAACCTTTGCCACACATTGCGTATGTAGAAACTATAATAGTATCATTATCCTTATCAATCTCACGATTAGTACCAGTGAATTTTCGATTCTCAAGTCCAGCATCTGTGAGTCGTTCTGAAATTAAATCAACTTGTGCTTTAGTCATACAAATGATAATAACATTATGTTTCTCATTTCTCAATTTTTGAGAAAGTCTAACAATTAAGTTGAGATAAGGTTCACTTTTCACAAGAAGACTATTGTAATAAGATTTCTTCTGAATGTAATCAGTCATTTTATTCATTACGAAATGATATTTCTGTAGTCCGCTATGATAAAACACAAGATTGTAGTTAGGAGTCATTTCATATGCATTTGACTCATATTCAATATTACCAATTGTGTTTTTCATTAATACTTCAGCACAACCATTATGGAATGGTGTTGCAGATAATCCAAGAATATTAGGAGTTCTAAAGAATACACTTACTTTTGCAAACATTTCGGATGACGATGTACAGTGTACTTCATCATAAATAACTAATCCAAATTGTGCTCTATCTATCTTTTTCATAAATGGATTAAAGTTTCTTTTTAATTGTGATCCAAGAGATTGTGTCATAGCAATAGTAAATGGTTTATCTACATTATAAATTTTTCCTCGGATTAAACCAATGTCACCTTCGGTCAAATTACCAAACGACATAATAGCTTCAATCCATTGTTTTAGTAATTCACTATTATCAATAATAATACAAGTCTTTAATTTTAATTTAATTGCAAGATACACAGATAGTATTGTTTTTCCAGCTCCTGGAGGAAGTTTTAAAATTGCATTAACATATTGTTGTTTAAAAAACAGATCTTCAACAACTTTAGCAGCTTCTTGTTGGGCAGGTCGTAGTTTACCATTAAATTTTAAATTAGTTCGTCCAAGAGGAACTTGAACTTTTCCAAAATATTGAACTAGATATTTAGATGGATAATTATAAACGAATAGTCTAGGTAAGAAATAAGTCTTTTCAGTTTTTAATATAATTAATTCAGACCAATATTCTTGAAATTGAGGATATTGTTTTAGATATTTCTCTTCATTCTCGATTGCTAAGTAACACCACATAGGCAATTATCCTTTTTGACTTAATGCAGCATATTGATGTTTAATCAAATTATCTTTTAATGCTTTAGATAACTTGTGTCTATTCCAACCATTAATATGTGTAACAGACTCAAACCCCTGATTCAACATATCACATTCTTTATAGTTAGTGAAGTTTTTAATATAAATCGGCACTTCAAATTTGACAAGTTGATAAAACTTTTCACAAGTTTCGTTTTGAATAAATACATTTAATATTTCATTTCCATCAAGATTAACACTATCAAAATATGTCATATCTTCTGGAATAACTTCAGTTGTGATTAGTTTTGAATCATCAATATTATATTTATTTGTTGATATTTTAACTTCGGATTGTTCTTGTGCTTGGATTTGAGTTTTGTTAATTGCAGAATCAATTTGTTTATTAGTGTCTGCTTGTGAATTTGTTAATTTATTTGCAATTTGATAAATCGCTTGCCAAGATTTATCATAAATTGGACGATTATTATCATTTCTAATAAGAGAACTAGGGTGAATTAATGGAATTAAAACATTATTGTCTACTGTCTGAATCGATCCACTATTCTGTGTAATAGATCCTTTTAATCCAAAAGACTCCATTGAATGTTTTCCAATAAGAATATAATATTTTGCAGGAAACTTTTTAATAATTTCATTTAAAAACGGTCTACATTTACTTGCAACAAGTTTAACAGCTTTTTCAGTTTTACCAATATCTTTTTGAGTTGCAGTATTACATTGAATGACATTGGTGATTACCCAAGAGATTTTTGGATTTAATTGATACATATTTGTCCGAAGCAGTCGTCCACTTTTTCCAACACATAGTTTTTTGTATGTCACTTCTTCATTACCAGGATTCAACATTATAAACATAAAGTCGACAGGTTGAAAATCGGAAACATTGGTGTCTAATGAAATCATAGTCTTATTAAACAATGGGCATTTTTCACAGAGTTGATTCTTCTTCTCCTGCAGTTCAGTTATAAAAGAATATATATTATCAGGTAATAGTTTACTAATGTGATAGTTAATATATTCATCGATTTTAGCAGAATTATCTTCTTGGGCAGGTTTATTACTGTCTGCCAACATAGACATAGTATTTGCACCAATACTGAATTTAGATTTCTCGCCATTCAATAATGTGTTCATTTTATATAAATCGTCACTAGAAATTACATCTGTAGTAAACATTAAATATAAATGATTTAACTCTAAATCGTTTAATTGTTTTCGGTATACTGATGAATAATATTCTTTTAATAAAGCTTTAACTTTAAATTTATTTTCATCTCGAAAATCTTTAGCTTTAAAAAAGAATAGTTTATTGTGATTGTTAGCTCGCATTAAATATTTAACACTGACTAACATATTTTCAATATCGTATTTATAAAATTCAAACTTACTGTTCATGTATTTATTAACATACCAGATAATATATGGGCTGTTGTATGAGTATGCAATCAATCGTTTAAATAAAAACTGAGGAGAAACATCATGTTTTTCGATCAAATTTAAAATAACTTTAATGTCGTAACTATCTTTATTTAAAAATTGAGTTAACTCTTTTAAGAATGTTATGAAGTTTAACTCTATTTTTTTGATTTGGTTTTTTGGTTTTGCCATATTGCCTTCTATATATCAATGACTGTTAAATAAAAAACCGGAGTCTAGACTATATGTCTAAACTCCGGGTCTGTTTAACTAACTATAGTTACTTAATCGAACAACTGTTAGAGATCGGCCAGCATAGCATCGAGAGTGCTATCAAGAGCCTGTTTTGCCTTTCCGCCACCTTTAGCTCCAGGACGGGTATCGGCAGGACG
>CAZRJS010000130.1:0-3078 GCA_964600565.1 Candidatus Woesearchaeota archaeon
TCATCTCCATGATGATTATTTCCACTAATATCTTGAACATCTTTTCCTCCAGAAACACTATTTGCTTTCTTTTCATCTAAGTGTAATAAAAGAATATTATTCCCTTGTTTAATTTCAGTTTTACAACCCCCCTCACTCTGGCATTGCTGTCCTGAAACACATCCGCAACTACTACACTGGTTAATCAAATTTCCATTAGAGCAATATTTTGGTTTTGTTGAAGAACATTTATTATATAAAGTTCCGTCTGAACATTTAAGTTTTTCTTTTTCATTATTAAACAAATGATTAACACTAAAAACTCTTGATTTTGACCATTCAGAACAACCTAAATTATTACATGATTTGACTTTCCAATTAAAATCTCCGGTTCCATAATATTTTCCAGTTCTAGTTGTAGAAGTTAAATTAATTTCATTATAACCATAACTACTATTTACTGCAAAAGTGTAAAATGTAGCACCGAAAACATCATCCCATTTAAAATTTACAGGAACATAATATTTTCCTTTTGTATTTTGAGTGTTATGAATAAACACTGCCTTCTCCAAAGGAAAAGTAATATCTGGAGATTCAAGAGAGTTAATAGTAAACACTCTTGATTTTGACCATTCAGAACAACCTAAATTATTACATGATTTGACTTTCCAATTAAAATCTCCGGTTCCATAATATTTTCCAGTTCTAGTTGTAGAAGTTAAATTAATTTCATTATAACCATAACTACTATTTACTGCAAAAGTGTAAAATGTAGCACCGAAAACATCATCCCATTTAAAATTTACAGGAACATAATAATCTTTTTTTATGCTTTTAGATCTTGTGTTAGAGATATTATGAGCGAATATTGCTTTATCTTGTGGGGAAATAAGAGCAGAGAAATTTGATTCTAAAAAAATAGGCAAAAACATAAGTAAATCACGAGATTTATTAATATCAAATACTTTTGTATTACAGCAACCTCTTTCATAATCTTGATAACAATAACATAGATATGGGTCAGAGATATCTTTTTTTTGAGCATAATTCCATAATGAATCCATTATTTTTTTCATATCAGGATTATATTTGCTCCAAAAACCATAACCTCCAGTCATAATCGAATTTGAGAGATCATAAGGTGCATAACCAAAACCTCCTCCATGATAACCCACCCTATACCATCCATTTGTTCCATCCATAAAATTAGTAAATAAGGGTTTTTCAAAATCTTTATTAAAAGTTCCATATACAATTTGATTAGTTAAAGAAGTCATTATTTTATTATCTGGAAAATTCTCTCCTGTAATATCTTTATTTTCATAAAGGGAATTAAATAAATGAACAAATCGTCTTGAATGACTAATATCCCATCCTACCTTATCTTTTTTATCTTTTTTTGTTGGAAAATCTTCTCCAGCATATCCAGTATAAGCATAAACATAATGATCATCCCATCCTCCTAAATCAAAATTTATCCCTTCAACATTATTCCCATTAAAATCTGTTAATTGGCTGTCAGACAATCTGCTTTTAATTAATTCAACACTTAACTTAACATAGGATAAAAATTTTTGTTTTTCTTCATAAGATAAAGACACCATTTTAGGATTTTTTTTATTAGCAGATAGTATTTCTATAACCCCTGCAAAAAGCCACATATCATAATCAGTATAAGTATTGCAATAAGAATAATTAAGTCTATGACCAAATTCTTTATTTAATTTTTTTTCAATAAAGTTATAATGATTGTAATTTGATGTATTACAATAATTTTCACATCCCCAACCTTTTACCTGAAAAACATTATTATCTTCATAAATCCATCTGAGATAATTGTCTTTAATAACTACTGGACTGTATTTAGTTATAAGTTCATTCATATTATTAGTTCTTTTATCTGAACTAATATCTGAAAAAATATTTATAGCATTTGAAATAACATAAAGAAATTGCACATTTGGTCCAAAAGATTCATAGCCTTCATTATATTTAGAATTATTATGATAAACCCACATCTTTGCTTTTCCAGAAGGAGTTTGTAAGGGGACAGTAATATTTCGTTTACAAGAAACCCCTTTAATATCTGGCCAGAAATATACATATTCTTCTCTTTCTTCTAAATAATCATAAGCAATTAAATAAAGTTCTGCAAGTTCATCAAGTGTTTTATAATCTCTATTAGACGATGCTCCCTTAAGAAGATTGTTTGTAAATGACTGGATATTATATAAAACATAAGGATTTTTTCCATTTTTTAAATTAGAATGCATACTATTTTCTAACAAGGGTTTTTGATAATCCCAGATATTGTTAAGAATTTCTTTTTTATTTAGATGATAATTTGGAACAGGAATAAAATCAGTAGTATGAAAACTCTTACTAGATTTATCCTTTTTTTTGGTATAATAATTGCTAAAAAAATTTTTAAAAATATTTAACCCACTTTTATTATTCTCTACACCCCAAAAACTCACTGCTCCAGTAATCGGAGGATAAGTTAAATTTAGAAAGGAATTATCAATAAAATTTTCTGTAGTTTTTTTAATAGGAATATTTTTTATAACAATATAAACAATTCCAGCTATTAACAAGATTATCAAAAAAATAATAAAAAATACAGTGATTAAAGAAAGCTCTTTTTTCTTCATAAATAAAGAATACACTTGATTTTATAAAATTAATTGAATATGAATGAAATTTAAATTGTAAACTGAGATTCCCAATATTTCAATTGCCTATAGTTTATTTTATCAGAAAAATCTAAATTGTTGGAATTTATCAGATAAACATGACGAAATCCTTCATGTAATTTAAGTAAGCCTTTTTCTTGAATTATTTTATACTCTATAGTTCTCATTTCAAGAAGTAAATTTGTAATAAATTCCTCTTCATTTTTATTTATAGAAGTTTTTATTCTGTCGTAAATTTCATTATTAATAGATGCTTCTAATAAACCTATTTTTGCAGGATTTTTTAAATTAAAATAAGTACCTTGAATTTTTTCTCTTTCTAATTTTTTAATTTCATAATTTTCAAAGAAGATATAAACATCATTATCTGGTTGTGTGTATCCTAACATAAGAAAATAAATTATTT
>CAZRJS010000131.1:0-1706 GCA_964600565.1 Candidatus Woesearchaeota archaeon
GATTGAAAATCGTTCATACTATTATTATGATTATTACAGAAATTATTAAAAGGAGTGAATAAAATGACAGATAAAACATATTGCCCTAGCTGCAGAGAGAATATTTGTAGCGAATGTCCAGGACACCATAAATTAACAAGGGAAGAAGTTTACGCTGAGAGTGGGAAACGTCAATCAATTACTAAGAAAAAAGATGGAACAGCAGTTGGCAGTAAGAATGGTAATGCAGGAATTGATGAAGATACTGCTATATTCATTAAAGAGAAGTTAAAAAATAATGGTGGAGATGTATTAGAACTTGTAAGAGGTGGTATATGTAGTTATTCAGTTGGTTATAAAATTAAGAATAATCAAACTTGGAAGCATGTAATAATAACTTAATGAATATAACACAACAAAAATTAAGTTTCTATGATTATGTTAAGGGTAAGGCATAATTGGGGTAATTGGAAGGTGGTGAATAGTTAATGGGTACGCTAAGTACTATACAGCACAGATCTTTTTTTGATTATACTAAAGATAAAAAGATAATATGGAATAATTGTGGTTCGTGCATTACACCTGTAAAACTAATAGATGAGGTGGAAGGTTTAATGCTTGTTGTAGGAGAAGGTGGGTATTATGATGAAACAGCAGAGTGGTATATAGGAAATGGGTTATGTGAAAATAACTGGAGGATTGTGCATAAATGAATACAATACAGAACATTTCATTCTTTGATTATGTTAAAGGGAAAAAGATTAAATGGAATAGTGCATCTTCGTGGGTTATACCATTAGAATTAATTAGCGAAAGGGATGGTGCAATGAGAGTAGTAAATGAATATGGAAATAGTACAGGGTGTTGGTTTATTGCTGTTGGATTTTGTAGGAAAGGTTGGAGTAGGGTTAAATGAATGATATACAAAAACTTAGTTTCTTTGATTACGTTAATGGTAAGACATTAGTTGCATTAAACAGTAGCTATCACACTTATAAAGTAGTTGGATATAATCATAATAATAGTGGCTATCCATTACAAGTTGTAAGAAAGGATGGTATTTCTACTAATTTACGTATTGCCAATGGATTTAACACTTGGAGAGTGTTATAGGTAAATGAAGACAATGTAGCTCACAGGCTATTTAAAACGTAGATTAGAGGTATATATGACCGAATTACAACAGCTTTCTTTCTTTGATTACGTTAAGGGAAAGAAAATTAAATGGAGTGGGTGGGGGAATACTGGTAAATGGTTTATTCCCGAAACATTTTCAACAGATAATAGGGGTATGCTTAGGGGGAAATCAAATATATCTGGAACTACATTTTATATATCTAATGGATTTCAGAATATAAATGGTTGGTCAATGTATTATAAACAGTAAATAAAAGAGTTGAGTTCCCAACCCTGACCGATAGGGAAGTAGGGGTTGGTGGTAAGTACTAAAGAAAGTTTATCATACTATTGGGGGATTATTTAAATGACTGAAATACAAAAACTTAGTTTCTTTGATTATGTAAAAGGTAGGAAGATAAAATATATGGATACTATATTTAAACCATTGGAATTGATAGATGGGGATAGGATGACAGGCACTACATACTATCCTAGTGGAAGAGTGCATACTGATGTACTAGTTTGGGGAATATGTGATGGTATGGAAGATTGGAGTATAGTTACATGACAGAAATTAAACGACAGAGTTTCATTGATTATGTTAAAGG
>CAZRJS010000131.1:1806-3038 GCA_964600565.1 Candidatus Woesearchaeota archaeon
AAGAAAATTAAATACAGGTCTTGGTGTAGTGGTCAATGGTTTACTCCTAATGGTGAATTTGAAGGAGATAGATTTTGGGGAAAGTATAGCAGTGAATATGGAGTCCATACACGAAGTTGGTGGATTGAAAACGGGATAGGACCAAGAGATTGGCTGGTGGTTAAATGAATGATATACAAAAACTTAGTTTCTTTGATTATGTAAAAGGTAAATATATAAAAGCATTAAGAGATAAGGACAGTGCTAAGTATAAAATAATTGATATAGATTTAGAAAGTGCTTTTGAATTGGAGATTGAACGACGTGGTAGTGTTATAGCATTGAGAATAAGCCATGGATGTAATACATGGAGGATAGCAGATTGACAAGGATACAGAGACAAAGTTTCATTGATTATGTTAAAGGTAAAAAGATTGCGATGATACGTGAACATAATAGTTTCTATATTATACCATCTGGAAAGTGGGGAGGTAGCGGTGTAGATGACGATGTTTTTTATGGTGTAAACAATTATGGTAATGAAGATTACTTTTGGATTGAAGAAGGAATGGCATATTGGAGAATAGTTAAATGAATGATATACAGAAATTAAGTTTCTTAGATTATGTTAAGGGAAAGAAGTTGAAGTGGTATGGCTGGCAGGATTTTGTGTATTTTATACCAAGTGGAAAAATAGATAAACATGGCTATATGTTAGGTGTACATGAGAATGGTGAGAATGGCTCCTGCTGTATACATGGGGGCATATGTGCTTACGGATGGGAAATAATTCAACATGAGGGGGTTTGTATTGCATGAACTTCGAGAGATGGTTCCAAATAGTTGGACAGGTGAATACAAAACTACATGCCCTAAGTGTAGTGATTCAAGAAAAGCTGAAAATAGAAATGTAAAGTGTTTAAGTATTAATGGGGATAGCAAAGTATTTAACTGCTTTAATTGTGGGTGGAATGGAAAGTTAGTAGATAAGAAGAGTGAGGTATATAATAATCCAACTACTCCATTGGAAAAGTTTGCACAAAGTAGGGGATTTAGCAAAGAAGCACTTGACTTTATGCAAATAGGGTGTATAGTAAAAGGGGGTAGAGATTATATAGTATATCCTTTTTATAAAGATGGGGTAGTAGTCAATAATAAATACCGAAGTGTAGAGGGTAAGGACTTCTCACAAGATACAGGAGGTCTACAGTGTTTATATGGGTATGACAATGTAGTGGGTAAGAAAGTCATAT
>CAZRJS010000132.1:0-3038 GCA_964600565.1 Candidatus Woesearchaeota archaeon
GGGGGCGTCTTCTTGCGGAGCGTCATCTGATATTGCCTGACCCCCCCTGTCCCTCGTCGGCGGGCGAAGCCCCCCGAGACCAGCGCCTTACCGAGCCTTATCTGGCTGACTGGACAGAGCCCCTGGTCGCCGCACCACAGCCGGTAAGCGTCGTAGATTACCTGGGCTGGTACGGCTCGGTTAGGGTCCGTGGTTGCCTCGACCTCAGCGCTGATGAAGGCCAGCTCGGACCCACTCTGCGTCTTCCACGTCTCGATGGCCGCTGCGTGGCTCGGCGGGGGTAATACGTGGCCCCTGACTCTGAGTCGCTGGTACCCCCTGACCGCCCAGGCCATGATCCCCGTGGTCTCTAGGGCGAGCCTCGCGGGGAGGGTCGCGTCGGCGTCGACCCCGGTGGTGAACACCCGGTTAAATGTCACCATGGCGAAGCGCCTGAAGAACCCCTCCGACCGGTCGGTCACGCGGGGCAATTCGTTAGCCGCGAAGATATGCCCCGACCTACACTCGACCACGACGGGGTCTTGGTACTTGCGGTTTATCTCGATGGGGTCGCCGGTCATAATCGCCTTAACTGGCCCGGAGTCCACGATCTCGCGGTCGGGGGTCTCGGTGATAAGGTTCATCCTGGCGTGGAGGAGCGCGGCCTTGCCGAAGGGCGTCGACCAAGCCTGCGGGGGACTTGAGGCCAGCGCGCTCACAGGGAAGAGCAGCCTAACGGTCTTGACCAGGACCGACTTCCCGTTGCTCGCCTTGGGCCCCCAGAGCATGGGGTGCTTCTGGTACTCGGTAGCGCGCCCGAAGACACACGCCCCGATGTACTCCTGGAGGAAGGATATTTTCTCGTCCGCGTCGTCGTCGGGGGCAAAGACACCTCCAAGGAACTCTACCCAGGCAGGGGCTGGGGCCTCGGCCTCGTAGTCGCCCGCGAAGACGTGCTCGGAGAGCACGCGGTGGCTTGGGTCGTGTGGGTGCAGGACCCCGTCGTCGGTGAGGACGCCGTTACTAAACGCGACCGCCCCCGCTCTACCTTTCCAGTGGGGGTCGTGTAGCTCTAGGCGCGCGACCTTGGCGATCCCAGCGATGGCGTTGGCCGATAGGTGGATGGGCGTGGGTTTTTGCTTGACCTCGACGAAGGCCCGCCCGTACCTCAGGGCCTTGCTCTCTAGGTCGCTCTTGTCCAAGAGATCCCACGCGCCGAGCGCTGAGTCGTAGACCCTGGTCCCCTCGGAGGTGTGGACCGCGAGCCCTGGGGGTGCCAGTGTAAAGGCGAGGTGTTGACCGAGCTCTAGTTGGTCCCCCTTACGGAATAGGGGCATATCGCTGGCCTCGACCTCCTCACGCGAGGCCTTGGCGACCATCGACTCGGCCCTGGCGTGCAGGCGCCGCCCTGCCTTGCCCATCGCGCGCAGGGCCTTGCCTGCGGCCTTGCCCCGGACCCCCTGGGTCTCGATTATGCTGACGTGTGTGGAGAGGCGGTCGGGCTCCAACGCCCCCATGAGGCCGACCTCGAATGCCCCCGGGAGTGTCCTCTCGGGGTCCTTGGCGATGGCGCGCAGGGAGCGACCGGTGGTGTGAAGGATCGAGGCCCTGGCGCGGGGGCGCTCACGCCCTACGCCCTCGGCCCCTAGGGACCCCCAGGTCGGGCCGTGCTCGACCTTCGTTGGCGCGTGCTCCTCCATAGCCCCGGCGACCCAGGTGAGGTCGCGGTCCAGGGTCTCGGGGGTGCTCAACCAGACGGTCTCGTCGTGCAGCGCGAGTATCAACTCCAGGCCCTCTGGGGGCTCGCTGCGGAGCACCTCGCGGAGCGCCTGGGCCTCCATGGCCTGAAGCCAGTACGCTGGCGCCTTGTGAGGCGCGGGCACTTCCAGGGGGCCTTGGGGGGTCTCTACCACGCCCGTGACCTTGGCCTCTTCGCGGAGCGCGTCGAGGAAGTTAAGGGCGACCGGCCAGCGCCCCGACAGGGCCCCGAGGAACCCCTTGCCCGTGCCAGAGGCGTCGAGGATCTCTTCTATACGAGGGGGGCCTGCTCCGTTAAGTGCGGCCAGCGTGGCTACCTTGACCTTGGGGCGCTCGCCGTAGGACGACCCCCAAGCGTAGGGATCCCCTTTAAGGTCTGCCTGGAGGACAAGGTCCCCCGAGCCCTTGGCCAGCACCGCGAGGTGCGAGCCGCGCCAGTCGGCGGCGATGACCACGCGCCCTGGCTCGGACACGGCCCCCCGCAGGGACCTCGGGATCCCCTGGACCGGCGGGGTCCTCGCGTAGATACGCCTCGTGGTCGAGGCCCCCGACCAGGTGGGGGCCAGTCGGCCTTGGCGGTCTATTAGGTAGGGCCAGATCTCAAGCCCCGCCTCGGATGCGGCGATCACCTGGTCGTCTGTGGCGTCGTCGAGGTAGGCGTCGAGAAGAACCCCCCACACCTCCGCGTCGAGCGGGAGCGTAGGGACTACAGCCTTAAAAATCATTTTCGATCCTGTGGTTAATGGACGCCCCCGGCGGTGAGGGGGATTAGCGGGGGGGTTATAAAGCCCCCCTTCCCATCATCTCCAACCACAGGAGTGAGGTCAGTGTAACCCCTTGGGGGTGAGCAAGGACCAAAAACCACCACCAAGACATATTTAGACCCCCTGCTACTTCCTCCTCTTGAAAAGCGCCCCCCCCTGTCACTAAAGCGTCACCCCCATATTGTAATTAGAACCTGTGTTAGTGACTCTATTGACAAGAATGACGCTTTTTAAAGAAAAAGAATACAGTAAGGAGAAAATAAACACATACATAAATATATATATATATAGGGAAAATAATCTTTTTCAGATTAAGCGTCACTCCTGTCACTAATCGCGAAAAGCAGCGCCCAAGCTGGTATATGGGGGTGACTCTTTCTAAAAAACTGTCCTTAAAAGCGTCACAGCTGTCACTATTCGGCCGACGCTGTAAAACGACCCGGGACAGGCCCCCGGCCGGGTAGGGGGGGGTCCTGGGGTCTTCGGGCCTTCGCGCTTGCCGTCTGTATAGACAGGGGGTATACTTTAGTCTCACCG
>CAZRJS010000133.1:0-3036 GCA_964600565.1 Candidatus Woesearchaeota archaeon
CCGCCCTCACCTCTTGGAACATATAAACTTCTGATATCCGCAATCGGATAATCTGCAATTTCGATACTATTATTATTGCCAAAAAAGCGAGCTTTAACACACCCAAACTTACTTAATGTATTATTAACTTTGTTCATATCATCATTATACAAATATTTTAATCTATAATATATGTATGGGAGATCAAAATGATTAAAATTAAACCCTGTTAACACAGCAGGATCTATTTTATGAATTACTCTCCAAATATCTTCAATCATCTTTAATTCTTCATCAACATAGAAAAATACTCGAACACGATCCTCAGGTTTTAAATACTTTTCGGCAACTAACTCATCTTTAAATTGTTTTTCATATTTACCTGGATCATTAACATCAACAAGTTGATAATTCTTTGTCATCATGACTAATGAGAATAAATAATATGTTTTTGTTTTACTGTCATAAAAGCAAACTGAATTAATTGGTCCAACAGATTGTTTTTTAAATCTTAACTTATCAAGATCGCATCGATAGACCTCAATATCCATAAACAGTGTTTTTAAATTTTGATCAATATCTAGATTATCTCTTTCACCATATTTAGAATAATAATCAATTGAATAATGATGTGTACTATCAATTTCTGCATTATAAAACTGATTATACGATAGTTCACCGCTCTCTAACTTATCTATTACTTCAGGTAATGGTAAGGTTTCCATATTTTAAAAGTAAACCCTTTGTATATTGAAATTCGTTAAAATAAACAGGCATTGAATCAACACAGTTGTTTGACAACAATGTATTAACGCAATGCCTCTAGCTTTTAAATATCCTATAGCTCAACATTCTCTACAATGTCGACCACTTCATCCTCTGTCTCATCTTCGTCATCCAAATTTTCATCATTAATATAATTTTTAAAAAGTTTGGAAGCTTTAAATCTTAGAGTTTTCTTTTCAGCAACTTCAACAGGATCTCCATTTCGAGGATTTCGTGCAGTGAATGCTTTCTGAATAGCTGGAGTAAAAGTACCAAACTTTCTAATTTGTACTTCAACTCCGTTTTTAATACTATCCTGAATTGTTGTGATCATACATTCTACAGCTCTTGTTGATTCTGATTTAGTAAAATTGCCTTTCGCAGCAACCAACTCAATCAAATCCATTTTACCGATAATGTTATTATCAAATACTTCGTCTTTTACTGGTTCAGTTGTTTCTTCAGTCATTTTTATTTTCCTTTTCCTTTTTAACTTCGTATATCTTGTTTTAGATAGTAAGCACACCAGCCTTGTTCGATTCACAGGATTAGATAAACTTTTTTAATAACTCAAGGATTTTATAAGCTTTCGTATTTAATTTTTAAATTTTAATAGTTTAAACTTTGACAGTTAACCTTTTAAATTTAAGCTTTAATCTTTAAACTTTAACAGTTTGGTGATACAATCACCGGACCTTTTGAGGGTCTGAATAACGATTTATTGAAAAATCGTTCCATTTCATCTGTTAAGTGGATTTGGGCGTTTATTTGGTCCGCCCACCAAGACCAATCTAAATTTTAATCCTCGATATACTTACTATGTGCATTTTTAATTAATCAGTAACAACAACCAAATTTATAGAATTTGATTCTGAAAGGAGAAAGTCAATATTTAATCTAAAATCATTAATCTTCGTTTCCAGGTCATTAATTTTCTTAGCAATTTCAATAGGATCAATAATTTTTGGAGCATTACGTTTCAAAAATGGAGCTGAAATGCTTTCCATTTCTTCAGGCTTGATTTTTGATTTATCTTTATTAAGATTCGCCATCAATAGTGCATCCAACCGTTCATTAACTGAATCCAACATATATTCATGTTTTTCTGTGAATGCCAACTGTTCTCGTCTTAAACGAATAAACATCTGTTCCCACAGTGCAATAATATTTTTAAAATCAATTGCTTCTGCAATAGTCATTGTCTCGTCATTAATAGTAATTGTAGCTTCATTATTAGACAAAATAATTGCTCGTTTAATTACTAGTCGACGTTCAATTAAATCACAAATAGATGTCCATTCATTTGATGAATATTTATTGAATTTATCCACTTCACCAAACCCAGGAATGTCGTCTTCACCTTTTTGGATAGCAATTGGAGTATATTCATTAGTTTTTTTAGCAATACGTTTTTCAAGAATTTTACATTCTGCCAATGCTCTAGTAACTGATATTTCCATTTTTCATTTCCTTTTTACAAAAAATTAAGTTTTAAGTTTTAAGTTTTAAAAATAAAGTTGCTTATACATTAATAATTTATATATCAAAGTTGACAATTTTAAAAAATACTATTTCGATTACACTAACTATTTTTTCAGTACATGAACAACCCGTTCACAAGTTTTGTTATACACTTTACTCCAATGAAGTTTGCGATCAATATTAATTTTAAATATCTTAAATTTTTCTTTTACAATGTCGACATTAAACTCATAAGGTAAACATATTCCATTTACATTTTTAAATTCCCCAATCGTTACTGGATGAATATAAATAAATTTAGCAGAGGAACTAGGTTCAAACACAGGTTCATTCATTATATGATTATATAATTTCATTCCACTGATCATATTTTTTAACCGAGCCCATTTCCCTGGAATCCCCACATAACTAGTGTCGAGATCATCTACACATTGATTAAATTTAATATGATATTTGTTAATAGTTTTAACTAATTCATTACGTTTATTGTCTGGTAAAATTTCAAGGTTTAGAGCAATATTTTCAATTACATCTTTTAATAAATCCTGAGTGATTTTAGCAACATTCGATTTGATTACATCGATACCAGTATAACTTACTCTTGGAGGATTTAATGGATTCCCCTCCTTAATTAATAATTTATATGCGTATCTTTTCTTGGTATCAAGAAACATAATTGATTCCATCAACAATTCAGTTTTAAAGAAAGTTTCATTATGTTCAGGTTTAATATTACATCTTGGCAAAAGAACATTTTTAGTATAATCAATAATCAGATCATTGATTCCTTCACTAGCTTCAATTGCTTTA
>CAZRJS010000134.1:0-1466 GCA_964600565.1 Candidatus Woesearchaeota archaeon
TTGTTTTATACTGGTGTATTGATTATACTATTATTATGGGTATCTTGCATGATTCCTGCGAAAATATTTGATTTTTGCTACATGTTCTATGACGACCTATTTGGAAACAAGAACGGTATGCTGTTATAATAAAAAATGAAAAGGGGTACCTCGCATGGAAATTTTCTGGAAAGTATTCCCTCCCCTTCTTTCAGGTTTAGTCTCTGGGTTAGCCGTTGGGATTGCGTCTTACTTGATATCATATGGAAAACTGAAAGGATCGGTCGTGTTTAAAAATGAATGTCAAAGAAATCAACATATTTGCAAAACAGATGTCATTGAGAGTAATAGTGATTTAAAAACATTTGTTATCGAAAGCAATAAAGAGCTTAAATCATTTGTAATAGATAATAACAAAGAATTTAAAGAACTTTTACTTGATCTTCACGATAAGCAAAGTAAAAGAATGAACGAGATGGACGCAAAACGTGAAAGATCGATAGAATCAAAAAATGAAAATGATTCTAAAATAGCGACCGCCATTGGTAGAATTGAAGGGCAACTTGAGTTATTAGTTATAAGTAAGAGGCTGGCTAACTAATGAAAACAGATTGGAGTATAGTAAATAATTTTAAAGAAAAAGAATTTTCAAGACCAGGAATGTTAAGTTCTGCTTTGATTTATAATGTTGATAATCTGAGAGACTTTTTAGGAAAAAGTATTCACATTCACTGTGATTATGAAGAACGTGCCACTGGCGGTTATCATCCGGTGGGAATGGCCTTAGATATTCATGCAGATGACACACACTGGTTTGATTTATTCTTAGCAGCATCAAGATTTGACATGTTTAACGGTATTGGGTGTTATCCAAGCTGGAATAGTCCTGGAATACACATAGATATCAGGCCAAAGATCCATATGTACGAGCGAGATGCAAGATGGCTATGCTCGTCAGCAGGCGTTTATACAAAACTTTCAGCAGATAATATAAAGAAGTATCTATAATAGGAGAGCGTGATGGCAATTGTGGTGGAAACAGGAACTGGATCGTCTACGAGTGAGAGTTATGCATCCATTGTAAATTACACAACATACCTTTCCAAGTATGGATACGATGCAGACGCTGGAACAGATGCTGAGATAGAAGGTGCTTTGCGAAGAGCAATGTCTTATATAGAGGCGTTTAAATTCTACGGTTCGCGAACAACGAACACACAGTCTCTTAGCTTCCCAAGATATAACGTTGACATAGATGGCATGACCATCGATTCAGACGAGATACCAACTGGATTAATCAACGCTACCTGTGAGGCAACAAGGCTTGAACGTGCGTCTACTGGAATATTATTGCCATCAGTGTCTAAAAATATAAAGCGGAAACAAATCTCAGTTTTGGAAACGGAGTACTTTGGCCCGTCTGGAGAAACAGTATCTTATACTCAAATAAAAAGTTTCTTAAAAGGCTTGATATATACCACAGGTGT
>CAZRJS010000134.1:1566-3026 GCA_964600565.1 Candidatus Woesearchaeota archaeon
CTGGAAGACAGCGATATCTATCTGGTCGCTCAAGATACTGCTTATAGTACTTATGGCTTAATAACAGTCTTTTCTTTAATGGAAATGTCTAACACGACTATTAAGATGGGTGATAAAAAGCTATTGATACCTTCATATGGATTATCCATAACTCCAACCGTTAGAGATATCATTACAATAAATTCAGTGGATTTTATGATTGTTACTATAAATCAATTACAACCTAATAACACTGATATTCTTTATACTTGTCATATAAGGGGTGTGTAATGCTAAGCGAAATACAACCCAATGTTAAGGCTTTCACCGCTGAACTTCAAAAAAAAATTAAACAAGAGGTTGGTAATAAATCAGAACTTGTTTTAAAGGCGACTAAGGCATTGTTTTTTGACATTGCTAAAGACAATCCAGTGTTGTCTGGTCAGTCTGCTTGTAATTGGAGAATGGAAATCAACAAGCCAAGCGGAGAGTTCACTAAAATTTCAAAACATGCAAGAATGTCAGAAGGCGAAATACTCTCCGTGAATATTAAAAACTCAGATATTAAATTTGATATTATGAAAGATGATTCTATTTGGATAGATAACAATACTCCTTATATAGAAACACTTGAGGATGGTTATTCTACTAAAAAACCAACCGGGTGGGTTGCCGCAAATTTATCTAAACACGTTAAAAAGTTACAAAATTTATGATAAAAAATGAATCAAACATAAAAGTCATTAAAAAACCTAAACCAAAATTTGATGGTCGTGATGAGGTTCTGAGACATTTAGATGAGTTGCTTGATGACAAGGTGTGTGGTAACATGCAGATCAACTTTTATAAAGGTGGTATCTCGAATTGGAATGTAAACGTCACCTATAAACCTGGGGACAAATAATGAAACGGTATGAATTAACAGAAGCATTAAATAATTATCTTGAATCCAATTGGACTGAGACTGATATAGCGTGGGACGGCCTAAGATATAATGTCTCACCTGACACTGCATATATAAAGCCTTTTTTGCGAATGAGTGACTCAGAACAATTAGAAATAGGCGGTGGAAACACAAGTGCTTTAGATTCCGAGGACGGTGTGTACATGATACAGATTTTCAGTCCTGTTCTACATGGCATTATGCGCTCACAAATAACTGGAGAGAAGTTGAGAGAATTATTTAGAAGACAGTCTCCAGTCAATAACGTGACGGTTGGAAATACTTCATATAAAGAACGTGGGATTGATCAAGAAGATGAGAGGTTCTATTTTTCTATATTGGTAGTCAACGTTCATAATTTTATATGCTCATGAAGATAGGAATTGATGTTTTTGTAAACAGCACAGTTGTAAAGATAGTTTACATAGATGTTGATGATAAAATGTTTTCAACATGTTGCCCTGCTGAGCAAAAGAGATTAGTTCAAGAGCGTGTTGACAAAAAAATGGCAAACGCTCTTGATTGGAAGTGGTTTTAT
>CAZRJS010000135.1:0-1184 GCA_964600565.1 Candidatus Woesearchaeota archaeon
CACAATAAACAGTGATAAAAGAAATCACTAAAAGGAGAATAAATGGAAGTATCAATAATTCAGTTAGAAGAAGCAATTAAGATTCATCTGTTAGCTAATGAACCAATGATGGTATTAGGACCTGCAGGATGTGCTAAGAGTGAAGTTATGTTACAAGGTTGTAAACAACATGCAATTACAATTAATAAGACTAAGTTTCTTGAATGGAATAAGGTTAGTAATGCTACTAAAGGTATGATTGTTAAAACTTGTCAACTATCAGAAAGACTTATTACTGATAAAACAGATCCAGTTACTACTAAAAATATAAAAGATTGTAGAAATAAATTAAAACAAACATATATATTTGCAGATGAAAGAGGTAGCCATAAAGATCCTACAGATATTAAAGGATTACCTGCATTTAGTAAAACAGACTATGTTGATTGGATGCCTGATATATTATATAGAACATTAAGTAATCCTTATATAAGTGGTACATTATTCTTTGATGAATTACCTATGGCTAGTGATAGTGTTCAAAAAGCTATGTATCAAGTTATACTAGATAACTGTGCTGGTACTATGAGTTTAAATCCAGAGATAAGAAGAATGGCAGCAGGTAATAGAAGAGAAGATGGTGCTAGAGTTACAGAATTAGATGGACCACTAAAGACTAGATTCTCTATACTAGAGTTACAACCACCTAATGGTATAGATTGGGTTAGAAACTATGCTATGAAGAATAATATATCTAATGATATAATTAACTTCATACAGTATAAACCAGATGCTATATTTCAAAAGTATGATGCTAGTAGAAAAGATAACAATAGTGCAAATCCAAGATCTTGGACTAAGCTTAATAATCTATTAAAGTATATTAATGTTAAGACTAATTCAGCTATGATCTATAGTCTATCTGCTATGAAGGTAGGTAGTGCTATTGCTAATGAGTTCCAGACATTCTGTGAATTAAGAGGTAAGATTAATTTAGATGATATTCTTAATGATCCTAGTAAGTTTGAAGACTTAGACATTCAATCACAATGGTTTACTATTGGTCTTATAACCGAAAGAGCTAGTGATCAATTAAGTGACATACCTAAGATAGCTAGATTGTTAGATCCTAAAACTATGGATGCAGATCAAACTATTGTACTTGCATATTCATTGAGTAAGGATAGAAAAGTAAGTAGTAGATT
>CAZRJS010000135.1:1284-3021 GCA_964600565.1 Candidatus Woesearchaeota archaeon
AAGATACAGAAAGCTAAGAATAGAATGATTAAACAAAGATTCCTTAAGATAAAGAATAAGGAGTTCTTTGGATTTATATTCAGAGGATTCAACCTTAAGCCTACATTCGGAATGAAGACACTAGGTGTAGATGATGATTTCAATCTATACTATGATCCTGACTTTATACTACAACAAGATGATGCTAAGTTATCTAAGTTAATAGATCATGAAATGTGTCATATTGTAGCCAAGCATGTATTAGTAAATGAAAAGGATAAGAAACAACATATGTTAAACAATATTGCTATGGATATTAAAGTAAATAAGATGATTGGTATTGATTGGCAAGATTCTATGCATTGTGATCATAGAGGTGACTTTAATTATGATGGACAAACTACTAATATACAAGATGTAGAAAGAAAGACATGGAGTGAAATAAAGAAAATTATTAAACCTATGTTTAAGAATAAACAACCTCCTAATAACCCTGCTCATAATAAATGGGGTACTGGACAAGGCAATAATAAAGGTAGTAAAAATAAAACTAATCAAAATAATCAAAAAATTAATGGTATGATAGCACAAGCTCAAGGTGCTGGTAAAGGTAATATACCTGGTGAAATACAAAGACTAATAAAAGATATATTTAATCCTAAAGTACCTTGGGAAATTATGTTATTTAAAACTATTGGAGAAATGATTTCAGGAGATTACTCATTTTCAAGACCTTCAAAAAAAGGTATGGCCAATGGTATATATCTTCCTGGTCCTGCTAAAGAAGGATTCAAAATGGTAGCTCATATAGATACATCTGGTTCTATTGGTAAAGAAGAATTTGCTAAATTTGTATCAGAAGTAATAGGTGCTAAAGCTATGTATCCACAAATGGAATGTCATTTAATAGTATGTGATCATGCATTAAGAGCAGTATATAGTGATGAAGATTTCTCTTCAGTAAGGTTTGATGGTGGTGGTGGTACTTCACATGAACCTGTAATAAAACATATAATGGAAGAGTTACCAGATACAGATATCCTTGTATCCTTTACCGATGGTTGTTCAGATGTTGAAGAAGTGTGGGAAAAATATCACCCACAATTTAAGACATACTTTGTTGGAACTAGAGTAGAAAATGTATGTAGTAACTATGGAGAAATATTATTAATTTAATAGGAGAGATATGAAGATAAAAACTATACTAGATAAGGCATTATTTGATGAGCTTTATCTAGTATTTAATCCAATGCATGAAGTAGTTTCTATTATTACAAATAAAATATTAAAAGAATACTACAATAAAATAAGATTAATACTTATAAAACATAAGTACAATAAATCTATTACCTATACTATAAGTACAGAAAAGATAAGAGGTATGATTTGTGATAATAATATAATATATGTAGATTCTAATTTTGATTCATTATTTGTACCAAGAGATAAGCATAAAATTGAATTATGTTTTAGAAGAAATAATAGAAAAAAGAATAAGATAGAAGAAGATGTAATTGAGATAAAAGATGGAATGAAAAATACAATAACAATTACTAATCATACTATTAAAGAAAATAGTAAAGCTAGTAATATTAAAGAAGAATTACCAGAATGGTAAATAATAATAAATAGGTAGGGTAAAATGAACGATAGTGAATTAATTAAATTAAAAGAAATAATTAAAAAAGTAACAGGTAAAGATGATGATTGCTTTATTGATAGATTTAATTATTTCAAAGAGTTCTTAGCTAAAGAATT
>CAZRJS010000136.1:0-2975 GCA_964600565.1 Candidatus Woesearchaeota archaeon
TTTTTTTTCTTTTTTTTCTTTCTTTTTCTTATTAAAAGGAAATGTATTTTCACTGTCCTTATCATCTGTTTTATCGTCTTTCTTTTTGTCTTTATCTTTACCTTTCTTATCCTTCTTTTTATCTTTCTTTTTTTCCTTCATTTTTGCTGCACGCTCAATAAAAAATTTACCAGCTCTTTCTAAAGAGGCTGCATATTCATCATCTTTTGAGGCTTCTTCTTTACCTAACGATTTCATAATTTCCATTACGTTCATGGCAAACTCAGGAACCTGACTACCTTTCCACTCATAGTGCACATTCATATACTCATTGTCTCCCATCTTAGAAGACACACTCGCGTAATTGTACCCGTCGCTATACCTACTAATACTTGCATTCTTTACTGTTTTCACGTTGATACCAACGTTAAAATCATTATCTGCCATTTTCAATCTCCTTTTTAATTTCTAATGTTTTTTGTTTTAATTCTTCTAAAGTACCACTATTATCAACTACAAAGTCAGCATTATCATAATTATCTAATGAAACTTCTGAAACATGGTCCATACCATGTACTTCTAAATCATGTGCCCTTTCTATTCTTATGTGTATACCCCCTCGTTTTTTTACAGCATTAATCTCATTTGGGAACCTACCATCAGTAATAATTACATTATTCAACATATTTTTGTTTATATATTTAAATAGCTGTTTTACCCAAAAGTCACTATCTATGACTCTGAAAACATCAGTTCCAATAAACTGCATAAGTTCTCTAGTAGTCCAAAATGCTCCATCTGGTTTAACATATCGTTCATCAGGGGCCTCTTTTAAATTACCGTATAATTGGTCCCTTGAAAGACCAAAATCTTTAGATAGTCTTCTTTTAAGCTCATCAGCATAAGCTAACATGGTATAGTCTTCAGTTAATGCTTCTTGTAACATTTTACCTAATGTGTTTTTTCCACATTGTGCCTTCGAGCTTATTATTATCAATCCCACAGTTCCTTCTCCTTTAATCCAAATTAATATTCCAATCCGTTACCCTAATAACCCCATCAAGGCTATTAAATTCTTCCATAAAATTATCTCTTTGTTCCAAGAGACTAGTAATATCTAAACTAGTATTAGTAGCTATTAGATCAGTAATTAAATCTATCTTGGACTTAATAGTATTCCTTATTTCTACCGCAGTAGCCAGATTTGTCTTGGCCCCCCCTATTTTAACTAACGTTTGTTGATTTACTTTATCAATTAATAAATTAGTATTTTGTAACCCATCTAACTGTACTAGTAATAATTTTATTAATTCATCTGAAGGGGCTGATCTTAGCAACCAACCCTTCAGTTCTTTTATTTTATTTTTTATATTTTTTCTATTATCTAATTTTTGTCTTAAAAACATAATCATCTACCATAATTTATTTTAGTGCAAATAAGTCGAACAATTACCGCAGTACTTCATGCTGCTTTTCCAACGGCGACCACATGTAGGACAACATATTTTAGCTTTAACAGTAATAGGTCTTTTTACCCTTTTCCTTTTAGTCTTTGAAGTAGATTTAGTCTCACCTTTAAGATTAATAATTATAGACGTTTGTAAACCAGTTACGCCTATAATACCTTCCTGAAAGTCTTGTCTAGTTTCAACTCCTGGAACAGTAATACCACTCTCATTAACATCACGTGCGCAACTACGTACCTGGTAACTCCTAGATGGTACATAACTACTAACCTGATAACTACTGGGTGGTCCAAACATATCCGTACTACCGCCATAGTATTCAGTTAGCGGTGCATGATAGGAAACCCATGAATTACGAAATACAGGCTTCTCAAAACTATATTTAACCTCAATCAGTCCGTCTTCTATAAGGTCCCCTCTAAACTTTGAAATCTCATCAGTCTTTTCAATAAACCTAAATTTATTTTTAACTGTTGTGTCTCTCATAAAACCTTTTAACTCGGTAGTCTGATTAGAGTCAACTATAATACTATTCCCATCTAATACATCTTTACCATCAACGAATACTTCTACCAGTGCTTTTACAGAATTTTTATTCTTAAGCACTATAGAATAATCTGAACCGAAAGGAAGCCTTACCGTGTTACCTGAAAACTCCCTTAATACTTTACCTTTATTCTTAATTACTACTATAAATTTATTCTTATACATCGTTTTTCTCCTTTAACGGGCTACTGGTTAGAGCCCCTTTTTATTTAAACCAGTAAGATTGTTATGATAAACAATTATGTTCTATTAAACTATTAGATTACTCTCACATCTGCCGCTTGTACGCCTTTTGGTGTTTCAACTAGATTATACGATACTTTTTGACCTTCTTTAAGGGTTTTAAAACCATCCATCTCAATCGCACTAAAATGTACAAAATATTCTTCTGGGGATTCATCGCACTCTTGGATGAACCCGTATCCACGACTATCATTGAACCATTTAACTATTCCTTCTGTTCTGTTATCCATTAAATTTACTTCCTCCTGTTATTTTAATTAATTAATTCAAAATGCGGCAGATCATTAAAATCCTGATCTTTGACTTGGGTGTCGCCATCCCAATCTGCACCTGCCACAATCTTTATATTCATAGAGGCTGCAATGCCTCTAACAAATCCCACAAACATATAGAATCTTTTTATATCGCCCCAATCTACCGGATATGGTATTACATCAACGGCCTGAGACGGTTTACTATTATGATTGCCGTCAGGCCATTTAACTTTTGATCTTCCTGAATGATAAGCTTCATTCTGTGCTTCTTTTCCTCTGTGCCCACAAGTAACGCTACAATCAAAATGTTTAACTACTTCATTAAACAATCTCTGTAGGTCTGGATGAGCTGTGCTTAAATTAGCTTTTGATCTTCTTCCAAATGATGCCATTTTATTATATCTCCTTATACGTAAGTAGGTTACATTAATACTTATAGTTATATCTATTTTGTAATATTACTTGATACCATGCTGTGTGCCATTCC
>CAZRJS010000137.1:0-2964 GCA_964600565.1 Candidatus Woesearchaeota archaeon
TTATTATATAAAAAACCTATCATCAGTATTGATATAGACAGTTTTTTATCAGGTGTACCAGTTATTGATGATGATTTTGATGTAGGGTTTTTAAACAGACAAGATATAGTTCAATTAAATAGAAGTGAAACAGGATACCATCATTGTGAATTAAATAAAAACGCGTTAACTGTTATACCAATTACTGCAGGATTAATAATGTTTAATTATACACAACAAAGTATTGATTTTTTAAAACGATGGACATATCTTTGTAATTTCCCAGATTTTATTTCTTTACCAGACCATGAACGATTATTAATGTTAGTTTATCAGATTTATTCTTCGGACAATTTATTTTGTGATTTTAAATATTTAAATAAAGAATTCAAAGATATATTTGTAGATTGTGTTAATGGGAGTAGATTCCTATGAATATATTATCTATAACAACAAAAACTAATAATTCATTTTTCAAACAACATTTGTGTAAACTAAATATAAAATTTAATATTGAATATTTAACTACTCCAACAATCAACTATTGTAAATATATATTAGATTATGAGTTATCTGATAATAATATGTATATTAAAGAATATATAGGATTTCAAAAACCAAAAATAATTAAATTATATTTATTGAAATGTGAATGTGCAGTATTATATATGGGGATTAATAAACAACTATTAACTGTTCCCGACAATTCTTTATTTATTAAATATGATGTGTGTTTTTCAGATAGCTCAAATATGATATATTTTAATTATACACCAGATAGTATTAGATTTTTAACTACGTGGGAATATCTTTGTAACTGGCCTAAATTTGCAAAAGTAGATAACTATAAGTTATTAATGTTAGTAAAGTCTTTTTTTGAAAACGAAAATAGATGTAATACAACAGACAATAAATGTGTGTTTGGTCAATTAAGTCAATTTGTGGAGTTTTTATGAAACAAGCAATAAGGATAAATTTCAAAGATTTTTGGTTCTATGATACTATAGAAAACATTTACAAAAGTGGAATGTATCAATTACTTTCAAAACGATATAATCTAGAAATAGTCAATTCTCCAGATTTTTTAATTTATTCAGACTCTGAAGAAAGAGATTTTTTAAAATATAATAATTGTGTAAAGATTTTTTATACTGGAGAAAATAATAGACCTAATTTTGATGAATGTGATTACTCGTTTAGTTTTGATCCAACAACAAATATGAATTATAGATTACCATTATATAAACTTCGTAAAAGTTTTGATGAATTAAAAGATAAACACATACTTGATGAAAACACAACAAAATATACAAACAGGAAATTTTGTAATTTTATATATTCTAATTGTCATGCAAAAGAACGAATTGAATTCATGAATCAATTATCTAAATATAAATCTGTTGATTCTGGTGGAACAGCAATAAATAACATTGGTTTTTTTGTAAAGAACAAATTAGAATGGTTGAAAGAATATAAATTTACTATTGCTTTTGAAAATGTGTCTTATCCTGGATATACAACTGAAAAGATACTCCATCCACTTGCGACGAAGAGTATTCCAATATATTGGGGCAACCCATTAGTCTACAAAGACTTTAATCCAAAAGCATTTATTAATTGTAATGACTATAACAATTTTCAAGAAGTAATTAAACGAGTTATAGAACTTGACAATGACGATGATCAATATTTAGCAATGCTTAGAGAACCAGCATTTGTGAATGATATTGAAAACGAATATGTTAATGAAGATAATATATTCAAACGATTTGATAAGATATTTAATATAATAAATAAGGACAACACAAATCAATGAAACAGAAAGTAAAAATAAATTTTGAAGGGTTCTGGTTTCCAGATCCAACGGATACTATAAATAATCGAATAGAATTTCGTACTAGAGAGACATTCAGAGTACTTTCGAAAAGATATGATTTAGAAATAGTTGATGACCCAGATTTTTTGATATATTCATGTTTTGGAGATAAGAAGTTTTTAAATTATGATTGTGTTAGAATATTTTATACTGAAGAATGTATAAGGCCAAATTTCAGTGAATGTGACTATTCTTTTAGTTTTGATTTCCCAATAACAGATAGGAATTACAGATTACCTCTATATAAACTTCGAGACGAATTTAGTCAATTAACGAATAATATAATTGATAAAGACACAACAAAATATACAAACAGGAAATTTTGTAATTTTATATACTCTAATGGCAATGCAAAAGAAAGAATTGAATTTATGAACCGATTGTCTAAATATAAACCTGTTGATTCTGGTGGGAAAACAAATAACAATTTAGGTTTTCTTGTAGATAATAAAATAGAATGGTTAACCCAGTATAAATTTACTATTGCTTTTGAAAATGTGTCTTACCCTGGGTATACAACAGAGAAAATATCTGAACCACTTGTATCCAAAAGTATCCCAATATATTGGGGTAATCCTGAAGTATATAAAGATTTCAATACAAAATCATTTATTAACTGTAATGAGTATAATAATTTTGATGAAGTAATTAAACGAGTTATAGAACTTGACAATGACGATGATCAATATTTAGCAATGCTTAGAGAACCAGCATTTGTGAATGATATTGAAAACGAATATGTTAATGAAGATAATATATTCAAACGATTTGATAAGATATTTTCAGATAAACATAATATTAGGAGAGGTGAATAATATAGCTACTTACGAACAATTGCAAACTGAAGGATATTATGGTCAATGTGGACAGGATAAATTAATTATTGAAACGTTATTTCCAGGTAAAACTAATGGTGTGTTTGTTGATATTGGTGCTAATGATGGGGTAACATTCAGCAATACATATCTTCTTGAAAAATTAGGATGGTCAGGACTTGTCATTGAACCAATTCCATCTATTTATGAACAGTTATCTACAATTAGAGAATGTATTACTGTGTCTGGTTGTGTCTCTGCTGTATCAGGAAAAGAAACTTTTCGACTTGCACA
>CAZRJS010000138.1:0-2949 GCA_964600565.1 Candidatus Woesearchaeota archaeon
AGTGGAGGTTCCAAGTCCAAAATAGATATCGCCTTCTATTTGTTCTGTTGCTTCTTCGAATTCATCAATATTTGTAAAATATTGAGAATGCTTGTCACTCAGTGTCCATAAGTTAATTAGATGATCATCTGGTTTTCCTCTAAATATGTTTTCAAAAAACGTATCCATAATTTTTATTTCCCTTGCCGCTTAGCCTTTCACTTTTTGTAAAAAAAACAATCTAACATGCTACTTTTATTTTGTCATTATTTTTATGGTAAAAACTTTGATTTTTAGTTCAAAGCTAAATTACCACCTCTTGTGTTTTGAATAAAATGTATAAAATCAAGGTGTTATTAATTTTATGCTCATTTGTAAGAAAAGCCAAACTTGGTTAAGCTTGGCTTTTCTTGTTGAAGAATCGTTTGACTATACAGCTATTGCATTGTTATCTGCCTGACTTACTGGAGTTTCCTGAGCAGGCTCAGCTTTTTTACCAGATAGGAACGGTAGAAGATCGGTCTTGAGTTTTGTAATGGAATTGACAATTGATTTGTCAGTAATCTTGTTACCGGGTTTTAAAACAACCTGAGAATATTTAAACGCTCCATCAACTTTTATCAGAGAGAATTTAGTTTCAATAGCCTGCATTGGTGTAGCTCTTTTTGCTAAGTTTATTCGATACTGCTGTAGAGGCTTGAACGATCCTGGTGTAACTCTGAGTGCCATGGGTAGGATTTCTCCACGCATCAAAATATATACAATTTTGCTTTCCTTGCATGCTTTGGCAGTATTGTTTGGGCCAAATTGATTATCAGGACAATTTGTACAAACACCTCCTGGCTCACCAGTTCCGGTAATTCCATCCTGACTTGAACAAGCTGGTCTGTTGGCTTCGCCTTTTTTTGGTTCCCCAAGGAATAATGCTCTTTCGGTCTGGATGTGGACTATAATACCTTCAAATTCTTTTGTATCTACGATTCCTTCAATAGAGTCAAATGACCACATCGTTCCTCCGCCAGTTGGCATTGGGATGGTTGTCAGAATTTTCCTAGGGTTGATTTCTTCACCTTCGAGGTTCAATTCCATTGCTTCTTGGAAAGCAGATGTCATGGAAGGGTCAAGGATCTGATAGTTTGAAACGTCAAATTTAGCTGTAGTTGCTACTGCTTTTGTGTCTGTCATGGTTTTTTCCTTTGTTTTGTTGTGTCTTCTTCTTAGCGTTTTGCTTTGACGACATTAAGGTTTGTCTTGATGTATGGAACAATGATTCCTGTAAAAGATGCAGGAAGGTCTTTTTCTTCTTCTTCGAAATCTCTTAATAATCTTGAGACTTGTGCTGGACTATAAGCTGGTTTGATATAATCTCCGTAGCCTTCATTGGTTAAGACTTCAATAGCTTTCTCCTTATCGGTTATGTTTGCCCATGTTGTGTTGTTAATGTAGACTGTCTTTTCATCAATTGATATTCGAGTCATATCATTGTCAAGAAGCTCTTCTACTAATAATGGCATCTTTGTTTTGATTTCTTTTTCGAGTTTTTCGAGTTGAGATTTTAAATCAGATTTTTTGTCAGTTAATACAATGTATTCTTTGTAAAGATTTGTGTCTAACATGTTTTCGCTCCTAATTATGTTGTGAAAAAAGAATCTAACTTATCAAAAAAAGAATTTAAAATCAATGAATGTTTTTCTTTTTGATAGTCTCGGGTTATGCAGTTTGCTTGAACCTGTAGAGATCATTGAGGATAGTATCAATTAAATTTTCTTTTCTAATCATGGCTTGAGACACAGTATGATCGATAGTGTTTCTGGCATTGAAATGATAATAAAATAGTTTTTTGTTCACATCAGCGCCTGGACGACAGGTTCTGGCTAAAGACTGATCATAGTTTGCATAGTTATATCCTGTACTCATATAAAGAGTGTATTTTGCTCTGGTACAATCGATTCCAAGAGCACCGGATTGAATATTAACTACAAGAACTCTAGTTTTGCCTTGTTGCCAGTCAATCAGTTCATTTCTACCGCCGATTAGAAAGCTGTGTGTTATTTTATTCTTCTCAAGTTTTAGAGCCAAGCTATCTATTTCTGCCCTGAATCTTCCAAATACCACAATCGGCTCATCATCGTCGATTCCTTCTATTGTTTCAGAAACAGCATCGACTTTTGACGTATCTATTATATGAGAAGTACCTTCTTCGTCGGTTACGCAGCCAGAAGCCATCTGAGATAGTCGAAGAGTTTTGACAAGAACATTTTCAGCAGTGATTACTGAGTTTGCTATATCTAGTATGCACTCATTCTTGAACTCGTTGTATTGTTTCATTGCCTTGGCTGATAAGTCACACAGAACTTCTATGTGGGAAACTTCAGGCAGTTCCACAACGTCTCTGGTTTTGACTTGATGTGTAATTGAACTGTATCTTTTTTTGAAATCTTCTTGGTTCACATACTCTATTACTTGACGACCTTCGAATCCTCCGTAGATTGCATATCTCATTCTAAATCTGTATTCACTTGTTCCGAAGATTTCTGGTTCTAAAAATCGAAACATACCATGGGCACTGAGGCAACCGTTCGGTAGTGGTGTACCTGATAGAGCTAATCTTTTCTTTGCAGATTGTGATAATCTGCCGCAAAATTTAGATATGTTTGATGTACTTCGACAGATTTTGTGTGCCTCGTCAAGAATTATCATGTCCCAATTAATAGACCTGAGTAGACCAATGTTGGTAATCCTTCTTTTGACTCTGATTTCACCGAGTCCTTCACGCCAAGCCGATTCATAGTTGATTACGACTATCTTACGTTTTCTTGAGGTTTGTTTCAGAAATAAATCTATCTGTTCTGTTTTCTTTTTGACAGATCCTGTTATGAAAGCTTTTATTTCAAATTCGTTTTGTGCAAATTTATTAACTTCTTGTTCCCATACTGTCAGTACTGACTTTGGGGTTATGATTAGAATTGT
>CAZRJS010000139.1:0-2841 GCA_964600565.1 Candidatus Woesearchaeota archaeon
AATAACTTTCTCTAACTCTTTCTAATAGTATTTTTGGGGCTAGTGTGCCTTTATAACGGTTGGAATCGATGTAGTGTATAAGCCCTTTTTCTAAAGCTTTTGGTTCTTTTAACGGGTATCCATACTCAATCATTCCTTCTAAAATTTCATCTATTTGTTTGAACATTATATTATTTCTATTAAATTACCTCCATCACAAAATTTCAATTTAGAACCGTTTAACATTCCGTGCCTATTTTTAGTTATCTGCATATCAATTTTACCAATCTCATCAGTTTTTTCTAATAATATTGCGAGGTCGGCGTGGTTGTCTATATCTCCTGAACCTCTAGCATCTCCTGTTTTATTAACTTGACTGCAAACTAATATCGGGATTTTTAAAACCTTGGCTAGTGTTTGTATTTTATTTGAGGCATTAGTATAACCGTCATATCTTTCCCCTGTTATTGAAATGTTTTGAATATAATCTATCACAACTAAATCGACCTTTTCGATTACATATTCAGCCCTGATAAATGTTAAAATCTCGTCTATCGTTCTTTTCTGTTCAATTATGTCCAGTCGTTGCTTAAATAGTATTTCCTTTTGATCTAGTTCAACGCCATCGTCTTTGTGCCTTCCAGCTTCAATAGCTAAAGCGTTTATGTTGGTTCTTATTCCTAAAAGTCTAGCTATGTTTTGCTCTTGGCTCATTTCTAAAGAGAAAAGTAAAACTCTTTTATCTTGGTTTAAGACTGTGCTAACTATATTTAATGAAAATGCTGATTTTCCTGTTGAAGTTGCCGCCTTAACAACTATATAATGCCCTGGTCTAATTCCGCTGATAACGGTATCAACAGATTTAAAGCCGAACGAAAGACCAATCATTCCATTATCTTCTACCGCTTGCTGGTTGGTTATCTGGTAATCCTCAAATTTGTTTATTAAAGTTTTCATATTGGTATTCTCGCTGTCTACCTCTCTGACACGTCCTATAAGCTCCGTTGATAGACTAGCCATAAGCTCCTCTGGTTTCGATTCTTGGGCTAATTCTGATGTGCTGTGTAGTTTCGATAGTAGCCACCTCTTATCTGCGTATTTTTTGAGTTGTTTAATTTGATATTCTGGATTTAAACAAATAGTGTCTAGGCAACTCGTTAGAAATGTCGCTTTTAGTTTTGAGCTTTCTCTAACTGAAACCATATTAACATCTCCACCCTCCATTATTATTTCTCTAATAGAGTCGAAAGCTTTAAGAGTGCTTACATCGAAAAAATAATCATCTTTAATATCTGATATTAGTTTAATAGCTCCGGGCTTGTTTCCGTTGTTTAATAAATATCCTATAATTATTTTCTCGGTATCAATAATGTGGTTCATAAAGTTTAGTTTTAGTTTTTTTTAGATTTTTGTTTACAACATTATCACAAAGACAAATAGAGAAGTCATACCCCAACGGCGTTTCCGAGCTTAAATGTTTTTTTATAAAAGTTTTACATTCATCAACTGAATATTGTTTTAATCTTTTTTTAGCGATTGAATAATTTTTTCCACTTTTTGCATAACTAAATGCCGGTGTAAATCCGTGTATTTTTTGATGTTCAGCTAAATAATACTTCCCAAGTTTATCAACATTAAAAAAATCCTTTTGTTTATTAGTTATTTTCTTTTTCTGATAAGGTAAACCTTTTTGTTTAAATATCTTTTCTTTAGTCTTATAAGTTTCCTCTACTGGTTCATAAGTTATTTCTGATAACACCTCCGAACTTGTTTCGGAGTCTTTTTTTCTAGTAGTCTTTATTACTAATAACTCTTTATTACTTATAGGGGGTGTTTCCCCATTCAGGCGTTTCCCCATTAAGGCGTTTCCCCGTTTTGGCTTTGTTCCCTTTCTAACAGTGTTTATAGAGTGAAATAGACAATATTCTACTCTTCCATTTTTACTTTTCATTCTTGTTAAATATCCAAAAGATTCAAGTTCTCTCAATGTATTTTGAACGCTGTCTTCTCCTTCTTTAGTTTGTAGCGAAATTCTTTTTGCTGAAAAATCCCATCCATTAGGCTTAGAATAAATAAAAGCGTAAAGACCTTTGGCTTTGAATGTTATTTTTTCATCATTCAATATTTCATTGTCAACTTGTGTAAAAGGTATTCCTTCTTTTCGTAGTGGTTTTTCCATTTGTTTTTGTTAATTAAAAAGACTTGTAGTCCGCCCAACGCCTCATTACTGGCTTTGAACAGACTACAAGTCTATTTAAATGTAATGATATTTTTATTTAAAGTTGTAGTGTGCTTGAGGGGGCTGGAAGACCAACCCTCCTCGGTGAAAATATGAAAAAATTTCTACTTAAATTCTAACAGCTTTCTCGTAAAAAGTCAACACATTTCTTCCATCAAATAGGCAATCGAAGGAAAGTCTACTTGCACCCCGGTTCGACTTCCTATCTCCCGACTCAACACATCTAAAATCTTGTTTATCTCTCCTGTGGTTATCTTAGTAGTGGACTTCTTACCTGTCATTGCTAGTTGTAGAGGACGCCAGAGGCTCTCCTTGCAACTGTGAGCCGTCCAAGGGATGTCTAGCTCTGGTCTTAACGTCTTCTTCATATCAAATCCTGCATCGTTTAAGGCTGTGGCTAGGTGGTCGAAATACATATGTAAAGCCGAATTTTGACTCAACGACCTGCTCTGGCTAAACTTTTTTAGTTCATATATGCCGTCAGGGATAGAGCCGATAAGTTTTCCATTGCGTATCTCTACTTTCATTTGATTGATTTAAGTCCAACTTCTATAAACCTCACTGCTCCCCAACTAACAAAGAACATAACCACCGCAACTGCCAACACAAGCTCTTTCTCGTTA
>CAZRJS010000140.1:0-1467 GCA_964600565.1 Candidatus Woesearchaeota archaeon
CAGCAGGTGATCCAACATCATTAAACGATGCAGACGATTTTTATATCAAGGCCGATAACGTAACAGTTACCCTTGAAGATGGAACACACGATGCTATTGAATTATCAAAATTGACTTCTCTTTCTATTCAAGCAACATTAAATAGAAATGACGAGGGTGCAATCGGTGATAATGAAAAGCTTTTTAATGAAGTTGAAAGTTATGACGTTGCAATTTCCTTGGGTGGATTTGTTAAAAATGCTTCAATTCAGGAAGCTTTAATGACACAGGCCGGTGAAAATTGGGGAATTATCGATTATAGTTTATTTAGTTCAGTTGATATTATTGTTAAGATTTATCAAGAAACAGCTAAAACAACATTTATGATTGGTTATAAAGTAACCGGTTGTGAATTCACCGATGATAATACAAGTTTCAATGCAAACGAATTTGGAGATAATCCTATAAGTATGACCAGTGATAATTTATTGATTTCAGAAGTTGTTGGAAATTTATAATAAGGATTAATTAAGAGGGGAAGATGATTTCTTCCCCTCAATGTAAGGAAGGTATGATATGTATAATATGAGCGAAAAAAATGTAAGTGATATTTTAAGATTAGGATTTAAATCTTTAGTTGGAAAATCTTGTAAAAGATTAGAAATATTAGCTGACGAACATAATGTTACAACAAAAGATAAAATTTTAATAGCTAAAAAATTAATCAAAGAATTAAGTTACGAGTCAATGCGTGATGTAAGAAATGCATTAGACAAATATTCTGAAGGTACAAAAATTCAAGTTTCTTTAACCAAGCCTGAGCGATAAAATTCGTGCAGGTTTTTTATATGAAGGTATATCATGGATACATTTAAATTCCTTAGTTTTATAAATGAAGAGTTAACGTTATGCATTGATGATTTAACACATCAAACTAATGTTTTTATTAAAGATATACATATTCAAGAAGATAAAACAATAGTAAAGTATGAAGTTTTTAGTATGGATGGTTTTGAAAAGTTTGAAGTAAGTTTACCAAATAATAAAAAGTAAGGAGCGTAAGATGAGTATTACACACGTAAAAGAAGTGATTGAAGAATTACAAGCTAATGTTTTACACCCTGAATTAATTCAGGATAATAAGATTCATTTTTCATGCGATAACGCAATTTATCGTGTAAGAATGCCTAGTCAGTTAGAATTACTAGAAGCTGATAGAGAAAAGAATGCTTATCAGGTTAAATTAATAGGACAAGATAATACCATTACATTAAGTAAACTAAAAAAAGTTTTAAAAGAAAAACAAGGTGTTGATATTGATGATATGGAAAAACAGCTTGTTGCATTAGAAGATGATTTGCAAACGGTATATGAACGAATGGCTAAGAAGCATGATGATGACGTTGAGGGTATTGAGGTAACAAAAAAAGAACTTAAAGAGGTTGAAGATAAAAGAGGCGTGTTAATTAGAGAAATTTCTGATAGAAC
>CAZRJS010000140.1:1567-2827 GCA_964600565.1 Candidatus Woesearchaeota archaeon
TTCTTTTAAAGAATATTTAGAGGGTGAAGATTCAAATGTTAAATATTTTGCTATGGGATATTTGACAACATTAATCATGAAAGTTAGGTCATGAACACCAACAAAGAAATAAGGAAATTAGCAAGAAGTGATTATTGGCAATCAGTATTTAACACAAGTAAAGAAGGACATAGCATACAACTATTTAAAAACATTACGGATTTAAGTGGTATACAGATGCAGTTTTTACAATGGTTGAAAATTTATGATATGTTATTTACTGAGTTAGCTCAAAGAGAAAGTTATTTATTGACAAATAAAGTGATTTTTGATGATGATCGAACAGATGCATATCTTTATGTTCGACGAACAAGAATTGAGAATGAATGGAAGCAACATCAGTTAGATAAAAAAACAAGTGATGCTAAATCAAAACATAATTTTAAGAACAATGATAATGTTAGCGTCATAGACGTTCAACTAAATGAGGGTGGAACAGATGGCAGACGAGACTAAAAAAGTAGTAATAGACTATCAGGCCGATGTCAGTAGTCTTTTAAGATCATTGACCAGTGTAGAAAAAGCTAATCGACGTATGACACAGACGTTAGGAAAAGGTACTGTAAAAGCAACTACTGACCTAGGTACTATGGGTTCGTCTGTTAAGTCAGTGGCTCCTATTGTTGATAAAACAACTGGTAAAGTAAAAAAATTAGGATATTCTGTTAATACACTTAGTAAAAAAATGCAGTTAGCCAATGGTACTGTTGGTACATATACACATTCGATTAAAAAAATGTCAGATGGCACAAAGCAAGTATCTGGTTCATTTAAACAAGCAACTGCTTCAACTGGAGGTTTTGTTGCTGGTTTAGCTAAAATGGCAACACGGGCCGTTGGTACAGTATTAATTTGGACGGCTTTGAGAAGAACAATGCAAGCACTTAGCCAGGTAACGAAAGCAAGCATTAAATTTTTAATTGAATGGGAATATCAGTTAGCACAGGTAGCTATTGTAGGAGATACAACATCTGCACAATTATCTGTTTTATCAGGGGCTTTAATTCAGGTCGGTAAAGATTTTGGTGTATCATATAAAGATTTAGGTGAAGCGTCTAAGTTGTGGAGACAACAGGGTAGAGCAATGGAGGAAATTATTCCGTTGATGAGAACTACTGCTAAATTGTCATTGTTAACAGGCCAGACAACGACAGAATCGGTTGAAAATTTAACTGCTGTTTTAAAGGCATATCGTCTTGAAGCAAAAGATTCAATTACTAT
>CAZRJS010000141.1:0-2774 GCA_964600565.1 Candidatus Woesearchaeota archaeon
GGAGGCGGAGTTGAAGATGTTTCAGTATGTTGCATGACACCAATCGTTTGTTTCAACCACTCCTTGTCTTGCATAGTAGCTCCGTCCAAGTGGCACATATATTCCTTAATTGTAGGAATGTACATATCTTCACCATCTCCAGTTTCCTCCATTCCATCAGAGTACCATACATCACCAGTGCTTTGCATACGTTCCTGAAGCTTTATCCACCGTTCGTAGCCCTCACACACAAGCTCGTCATTTTCCCACAGTTTTAAGGCTACACTATCATTTGTAGGAGCTTCCTCTGACTGCCCAGCAATGAATTCATTCATCTCAGACTTTTTAAGGTCAATCTCTTGGATAAGCATCTCCTCAAGGTATGGCCCAAGTTCTGGTTCAATATCAATGTCCTTTGCCAGTGTTTTGATCTTATCATTAGCATAGGCTACGGCTTCAAGCTCTTCTTGCTCTTTGGCCTCTTCAGACGCCTCAATGGTAGGTCTATCACTCAGATATGTCTGGGCGTGATGAACCTCGTGAAGTAGTCCTTTAATAAGGTTGAGCCATACCATCATTTTAGCACTGATGTTAGCTGCTTCAGGAGATTCCTCGTTCAATGTAAGGAATACTGCGGCCTCTACGACATGTCTCAAGTTGCACACAGCACTCATGGAGTCAGGCTGGTATACCCAAGTGGTGAAGTCTTCGTCGTTGATGTTGGGATAGCCATCCATGCGAAAGATGATAGAAGTGAGGCCATGACCGGTGTCCGTAAATTCGTCGAGTATGTGTTTGAATATGTTAAACACTTTAGGATCTACGAAGTTAGAGTTGATGATGCATAATGGGCCAGCATCAGTGTCCATTGTGAATGTACCCTCGATTTCAAATCTGTTTTCGTTTTTCATGTTGTTTCTCCTATACCAGTACTTTAAGACGTGGGTAAAGTGTTTCTTTAGTCGCGATGAGGCCACTGACGTAATAGACTTTGACTTTCTTTGCGAAGCCGTTATTTTTGAGAGCAACGACAAGAAGCAAAGGAGCAGTCTTGTTACTAACTTTTGACCGGATATAGTCCATGGTTCCGGCATTCCAGACCCTCGTTTCGAGATACTGCACCGTGACGTCGATGTTTCTAATTTTGACATAGTTCCTCAACACACTCACTGGTGACACTCCCATACGATATGCAACTGTACAGTAGTGTTCAAGGTTTTTGGTGCTTATGGCGTCATCTTCCATGCATGCATGAAGCCGGTTAAGAGTTGTACGTAATACATCTGCGGATGTGTTTGTGTTAGTTGTGCAGTCTGACATATTAGTTCTCCTTGTTGTAGTGTGGGCCCATAATGAGCCCACGTCGGTGTTTATATATTATGCAAGCGAACAGGAGTAATGTACTTTACCTACCATGTCGCAATCTTTGTATCTCAGGCCGGCAGCGATATTGATGAGGTCAGCGTATTCTGCATCTTCTGCTTTCATCTTATTCACCGTTTCAAGTATCAGTCGTGACACATTCTTATCATAGTTATTTAATCTCTGCGCCTTCCATGTGCACCTGGTTTCTGTCCTATAGTTGTACGTTATCATTGATTGGATGGTAAGCGGGGCAGTGAGGCTGTAATCAAACTCACGCTTTAGTGCCATCTTAATCATTTCCCACAGTCCCTCCAGCGGATCTAACACGTGGGGAGACATTCCTGGCTGAATAACTGAGAAATTTGCAGTCTCTGTTCCAGGAGCACGTTTTTGAATAGTTACAGATTCAGTTGACGATCTCATAAGTTTATCCGAAAACGGAATCGCTTCGTACGTTTTTGCTGCACCCTTAGGGGTAATTGCCAACTGCTTAAGATTCAAGCTGGTGATCATGTGGCCTGCTTTTTCAAAGTCTCTTACGGTAGAGTTTGAAGTAATTTCACTTGCCCAATCAACTGCTACGATTCTTTTCTGAGTACCCATTCGATAGTTCTCCTTGTTATACCACATTGTTAGTAAAGACTTAAGCACCGTTGCCAAAGTCTAAAGTTGTGTTACATATTAACCCATTTTCGCCATTTCTCAAGTTGCTTACCATTTGCCAAGTTTGAAATCGGCACACCGTAAGCATCGGCGATAGATATTGCGGTACCCGTGCCTCCTGTTACGATGGATCTATTTTCATGACACTGACATGCGTCTGAAGTCCAACAAAGCAGACCACGTGACGGGTAGTCAAGATTTCTACCCAGCACCTGGAATGCGTTTCTTCCGTGGAGTTTTCTGACGTACTCATTAAGCCTGGTCCACGCTTTATGATATGTAGCTGCTATTTCCATAGCTGCCGGTGTTGCATCACTAGCAACGAATGTTTCTTTCATGTTTCCTGCACCACGTTCAAATGCAGTATCAGCTCCAGGAGCACGTCCTGACCTCAGTATGTAGCCAAGACTTGCGTGTTTCATTGCAATTGCTGCCATAATTGCAAGGATATATTCTGGTGTCTTCCTGCTCCCAACTCCAGTCCAGAACGGACTAAGTGCTATTTGTTCAGGGGTAAATGGTTTAGTCACGTTGTGCCTCCTTTATTAAATAGTTATCGATTCTTGTCTGCCTATTATAGTTGTGTGTTACCATAGGTGCTTCCTCCTCTCCTTTTCCCCTCCCTGCTCTGTTCCCGAGAAACTCCCGGCTCCCTGACTCCTGCTCCTTGCACGTAAGGTACGAGACTCGTAGATGTACGACGTTGCAGAAACTCCTGACTTTTAAAGTACTCATGCTAGCCCCCTCTCTATCCGGTTCCCGAGAAA
>CAZRJS010000142.1:0-2760 GCA_964600565.1 Candidatus Woesearchaeota archaeon
CTAAAAAGCATCATATAGCAATTCTATAGCTCTTATTTCTTATATTAAGTCAATAGCAATCTGATAATAATAAAATCTATTACTAAACATCAATACAAACCATATAACAGTACAGCACAAAAAAAAGGTAATATCTAATTTAATAGATATTACCTTTTTTGACTTCATTAATTCTATTAATTGCATGTTTTTATATTTGCATACAATAAATAAAGAATCATAAATACTAAAATCATTATGGATACAAATTTGATCTTTTTGTACTGATATATCGTTTTGTTTTATTTTAAATATTCAACTGATCGCATATAAAATAAAAATATTCATCATCATCCTTCATATGAACAACAACCTTTCCGCTATCCTTGTCGATATCTTCAATGCATCCTACACAATAATCTGATTTTCTGTAAGAATTCACACTAACAAGTTTTTCATTATCATAATGTAAAAAATTATTCATTTTATTTTTTCCTTTAATACTTTATTTGTCCCATGACAAGATAATCCATTATCTCTCTCACATCTAATCAATTCAAAGCAATCCATACCAATTGTAAATTTTTTAGCATCCTTTAAACGATCAAAAACCTTACCCTCCCATAGGTGCCTTGTGTCCACTCCATAGCTTACACAATAAAATATTACTTTTCTCATAATGCTCCTTTTATATCGTTAGCATCCACAGAATAACCATAACTTAAAATATGATCTTTTCCGTCAATATCAGCTATAATTTTTTCTTCCTGAATTCCGTATAAGTCAGAATCCTCGGAGCAAGAAAAACCTATACCAGCGTTGTACTTCAAAAGTAATTCTTTTAATTCTTTTTTAAAATTATGGATATTCATAATACTCCTTTTACTTGCTATACTTTGCAATATAGCAAGATTTATTTATTATAGATTAAAGATATATCGTTTTATCCTTTTGACTGATCTTCCGAATCTGATTATAATCGTATACTTTCCCCTTAATATTAATCAATTTATCTCCAAACATTATATCACGTTTAAGACAAGAAATCCTTGAACCATTTACAGTTAAAGAGCAAAATTTTGAACCATGATTTATCAAAAAACTTTTAATGATATTTTTGTTTTTAAACTGTTTGTGGCTGGTATTAAAATTTTTCATTTTTATTTTCCTTTATGCTATGTAATAATAAACATTTCCATTAATTTCAATACTTGTATAATTGGTTTGTAGATCATCTGCTGTTTGTTCCCAGTCTATTACAATTTCTTCAGGAAGATCGTACATATCTTGAAACATCTCTATAACATAAGCACAAAAATCATTTTCATGAATTAGCGTTTCATTTTCATTAATTTCATCCAATTGATCATATTCTGATAATTCTTCCTGTAAATCATTAATTTCTTCCTGTAAATCATCTAATTTATCTTGAATTTCTTTTTGCTCTTTTTTAAATTTATTTACTGTATTCATTATTGTATTCATTTTTATTTTCCTTTAATTGATTAGCTGCTTTGACTTCATTATCTTTAATATATAGGTTTATTTTTAAACTGTCAAGTATTATTTTACTCTATTTTTAAAAAATCACCATTTTTATCATATATATGAATAAATTCACCTTTTTTGATTTTTATCTCCTGTAACTCTACCATAAAATAAATGTATTCGATATTTTTGATCATTTATTTTTTCTTTTATTTTCCTTTATGTTTGCATTATCTATTTTATAAGATAATGCAAACATAAATTTATTAATTTATTTTAAAAGCATAATAATCACATAACTCTAATTCTTCACCATCATAATGAGCAAAATAACAACCATAACCATCTGATGCAATATACTTTTCTACTAATTCAGATAACTTTTTCATAGATTTAATCAATTTTCCAATTGCTTCGAATGCCTCTACTTCTTGCATTGCTTGAATAACATCAACATCAATTTGAAGAATATCAGCCAAAAAATAATCACTAAAACAACCTAATATATAATCATCTTCTGATAACTTTTCTTCCATAATTTTGTCGATTTGACTCATATCAATAAATCGATAATTATCAATTTTAAAATCATCTACGTCTTCCATAATATTATCATAAACTCCACGAACGTTATCGATATCATTTTCTTTACAAAATTCTACAATTTCTTTTCCGTATTCTTTTAACATATTCATCAATAAAATCCTTTTTTTTGTTAGTTAACTGCTTTGACTTCATTATCTATAATATAGGTTTATTTTTAAACTGTCAAGTGATATTTTAATGTGTCGGATTTTTAGAAATATAAACTTCACTTAATTTTATTAACTCTATTATTTCCTCTTGATCATAGTTCCAACCATGACAAGGCAATAATTCAAAAAGCATTTTATAAGCATTACCTTTATTTTTGGCATTTAAATCAATAGTATAAAAATGAGATTTATTATGTGCGTAGTATCTCATGAAATTTTGCTCCTTTTATAAATTAAATTTGTGCATTCTTTACATTCGGATCTAAATCTTTTACCAGACATGCAAAAAAAGTCTTTGTGTCTAGGAAACTCTTTTTTGCATTTTGTGCAAGTCTTTACTCCATATAACTTTTTTTTTAACTCCATGACCTCAAATAGGTTTTTGGCTATTTGCTCAATAATTTTTTGTTTATCCATTTTTGTTTCCTTATTTATACTTGACATACTATATTGATATTTAAAGTATGTCAAGTAAAATTTTACTTTAATCTTCCAAAAATTCAATACTAAATATCAGTACAGCGTTCTCCTCCTCTTC
>CAZRJS010000143.1:0-2758 GCA_964600565.1 Candidatus Woesearchaeota archaeon
ATACTTTGAAGAATACATATCCACAACAGAAATAGACTTTATAGAGTTTGAAAGAATTGGAGTAAAAGTTGGATTATCCGGAAGTTTGAAATCATTAAAAGCGGTGGTTAAATCCTTTATAGATATCGTTGTGGATGACTTAGCTTTGATTGACACCCAAGAGCATAAAACAGAAATCCTAGTTGCTTACAAGCAATCCTTAAACTGTTCACTAGCAATTACAACAGTCGTTGAAAGATTCAAGAAGATTGAAGAAGAAGAAATCAAGCAAGCAGAGTTAAAAGAAAAAAGAAGGATAGAAAAAGAAAGGCTTGCAGAAATTGAAAGAATCAGAAAAGAAACCGAAGCAAATATCAAGCCAATTGCAGCACCTATCGCACCGCCAATACAAGAGAAAAGAGAAGAAGTTAAACCGTCAGCCCACGAAGTAAAAACATTTCCAGGAGCGGCAACAAAATATTCATTGAATTTTACAGTTATTGACACAAAGGAAAAGCTTGTGGCATTAAGACAATTTTTAAACGATGGAGGTTACAAATATGAACAAAAATAATCAGGTAGTAAACAAACCAAAGTTTTCAGTAGCAATACAAACAAAAGGGTATCAACAACTTATCAACAAGACTTTAAACGATCCGAAACGTGCCAATAGATTTGTAGCAAGTATTATGAGTGCTGTTTCTGCAAATCCTGCATTGCAAGAGTGTGACGCAGGAAGTATTTTATCAAGTGCTCTACTAGGTGAAAGCTTAGAGTTGTCACCATCCCCACAACTAGGGCAATTCTATTTAGTTCCTTTTAATAAAAAGAATGTTGGAAAGGTAGCAACTTTCATCCTGGGGTACAAAGGATATATACAGCTTGCTATAAGGTCTGGAAATTACAAGAAGATCAATGTGTTAGCAATTAAAGAAGGTGAACTTGTAAGATTCGATCCTCTTTCGGAAGAAATTGAAGTTAATCTTATAGAAGATGAATTCGAGAGGGACGCAGCCGAAACAACTGGATACTATGCGATGTTTGAATATCACAATGGATTCAAAAAGGCTTTATATTGGCACAAGAGCAAAATGATTCTTCATGCAGATAGATATAGTCCAGCATTTAGAAAAGACAGTTACAGACTACTGCAAGAAGGTAAAATACCATCTAAGGATTTATGGAAGTATTCAAGTTTCTGGTATAAGAGTTTTGATGATATGGCAACTAAAACAATGTTAAGGCAATTACTTTCTAAGTGGGGAATACTTAGTATTCAGATGCAAGAAGCATATCTTAAAGATGATAAAATTATAAACGAAAATGGCGAACCAGAAATAGTTATACCTGAAGAACCAGAAGAACCTAAAGAATCAAAGCAAGAAGAAAAGCCACCAATTGAAACTGTAGAAGCCGAAGAATTTACAGACGAAATACCCGAAGCATTGAAGTTTGAAGACTTAGAATAGGATATAGCTTTACTCATTGTGACCATTAGTGTATAATGGTTATAATGGGGTGGTAAAATGGAAACATGGAAAGATATTAAAGAGTTTGAGGGTTACTATCAAATATCAAACAAAGGTAGACTTAAAAGCTTCAAGCTATCGAAAAAAGGCATAGTATTAAAACAAACAAATAAGAAAAAAGGTTACTTTTCTGTTGTATTGAATGCAAATAAGAAGACAAAATACACTAGAATACACAGATTAGTAGCCGAATACTTCTTAAGCAATCCAAATAACAAACCACAAGTGCATCATAAGGATCACAACAAACAAAATAACAACGTTGAAAATCTTGAATGGGTTACGTCGAGAGAAAACACCATGTATAATTTAGAACTTAGCACAAAATGTATTGACGGAATGATTTATTATAATAAATATGTTAAACCTAAAAAGATATATCAATTTTCAAAAGACGGTAAACTATTAGATATATTCAACAACTCAAAAGAAGCGAGCGTAAAAACAAAAGTGTGCGCCAGAAATATTCTTCAGGTTGCAAGCAAGACACCATTTGATAAGAATGGAAATTACAGAAAGCAAGCCGGAGGTTACATCTGGAAATATGAAAGCGAGGTGATTTTATAATGAATGTCGAAATAATTGAAACTGGATCTAAGGGAAACGCTACCCTGGTAAACTCTACAATATTAATTGATTGTGGAGTAGCTTATAAGAAGCTTGTTCCATGTGTTGAAAACTTAGGTCTAGTATTACTTACTCACGTTCATTCCTGACCGATCATTTCAGGAAATCGACAATAAAAAGGCTTGCATTAGAACGTCCGACTTTACGCTTCGGCTGTTGTGAATGGCTTGTAAATGATTTGATTGAGTGCGGAGTTTCAACACATATGATCGATGTATACTCATTCGATGAAATGTCGGATTATGGGGACTTTCAAATCATACCCTTTGAATTAGTCCATGATGTACCCAACACAGGCTACAAGGTACACATAAACGATTGGAAGTGCATCTATGCAACTGATACAAACCAAATAAACACAGATGCGAAGAATTACGACGTATACTTAATAGAATCAAATTATGACGAAGATACAATACAAGACAGGATAGATAAGAAAATAATTGATGGCCTTGATTATATTTACGATTACAAGGTTATGAAAAACCACCTTTCAAAACAGAAAGCAGATGATTTCATTTATAAGAACATTGGATTAAAAGGAACTTATATCTATATGCACGAGCATAGTCAGGAGGTTGAAAATGGCATACAAAGACAAGAAACTAAACGAGTACCAACGA
>CAZRJS010000144.1:0-2752 GCA_964600565.1 Candidatus Woesearchaeota archaeon
AACCAAAAGAGCACTGGCCCCGATAAATGCTACTCTCATAGATAGTCCATCAACTGTTGATGGCATAGCAGAGAACAAAATAACTGGTTCAGGATCGCCAGAAGCACAAGCATCTGTTGTTGTTGGTGCATCTGAAAGAGAGATGGACGCTACAGGAATACTCTTAGCGCAAGCATCAAGAGTTGTTGGTCTATCAGAAAATCAAGTCGATGCCTTTGGAATACTTCTGGCGCAAGCATCAACTGCTAGTGGCGCGGGTGTTAGAACAAGCAATGCCCTTGATGCAACTCTAGAGGCAGGTTCGTCAACGACATCTGCTGTTACAAAAAGAATACTGGCACCGATAAATGCCGCGCTCATAGACAGTCCATCCACAGTCGTTGGCGTAGCAGAAAATACCATAACTGGTTCAGGAATACTTTTAGCACAGGCATCTACAGTTGCTGGCGTAGCAGAAAATACCATAACTGGTTCAGGAATACTCTTAGCACAAGCATCGGTTGTCTTTGGTGAGGCAGAAAGACAAGGCGATTCCTTTGGAGACCTGATAGCACAACCATCAACTGCTATTGGTGCGGGTGTTAGAATAAGCAATGCTCTTGACGCAACTGTGGAGGCGCAGGCGGCGACTGTTGATGGATTAGCAGAGAACACGATAACTGGTTCGGGATCGCTTGAAGCACAAGCATCAACAGTTGTTGGTCTATCAGAAAATCAGATTGATGCTTTTGGAATACTCTTAGCGCAAGCATCAACGGTTGATGGCACAAGTGTTAGGAAAATTGTTACCTTAGAAGCAGACCTTCATGATACCGCATCCGCTGTATCGGCAGTAGGCGGTACTGGAAGACGAGTCATCAGAGGTATTGGAAGACTCTTTGCGGGATCATCAACTGCTGCTGGTGTATCTGAAAGGCAGATAGATGCTACAGGGACACTCTTAGCACAAGCATCCGTGGCGCTCGGTCTAGCAGAAGACATACATGTTACAATAAATGCAAACGTACAATCACAACCATCAACGGTTGTTGGTACAAGCGGAAGGACTGTCGTCAGTGTTGATGGCACTCTTGAAGCACAAGCATCAACTGTTATCGGTGTTGCTGAAAATATCATAACTGGTTCTGGAATACTTATCGCGGGATCATCAACGGTTGATGGTACAGCAGAGAATAAGATAACTGCTTCTGGAGCGCCGCAAGCACAACCATCAACGGTTGATGGTCTATCCGAAAATACCATAACAGGTTCTGGTGTGTTGATAGCGCAACCATCAACAGTTAAGAGTATCGCAGAAAATGAAATCGTTGGTACTGGATCACTCTTAGCGCAATCATCAACGGTGACCGCGATAGTTTACGAGAATCTAATAGAACAAGACGCGATACCAATTCGCAGAGCATTCAGAATAAGGAAACTGTACACAAGGCGAATACGAGCTAAGGTTTCAAAGAGAACCAAGTATGAGAGAACTGTCAAAGCGGCACTGTCTGCACAAGCATCAACTGTTGCTGGTGTTGCTGCGGAACAGACGACTGCTTCTGGAACCCTCTCGGCACAAGCATCTACAGTTGCGGGTGCATCTCAAAGAACGGTAACTGGTTCAGGAACGCTTGTAGCGCAAGCATCAGTTGCGACTGGCGTATCAGAAAATACCATAACTGGTTCGGGAACACTTGTAGCACAGGCATCAACTGTTACTGGTGCTGCTACCAGAGTCTTGATAAACCACACCGCTACAGGAACTTTGCTTTGTCAGAGTTCCACTGTTCAAGGTCTATCAGAGAATACCATAACGGGTTCTGGAATACTACAAGCACAAAGTGTCGTGGTCATAGGACTTTCAGAGCGTATAAGTAAAGGTGTAGGAGTGTTAATTTCTGGCGAGTCAACAGTAGTTGGACTCAGCGAAAGAACTTCTACAGGTTCTGGAGCGCCACAAGCACAGGCATCAGCAGTCCAAGGGGTCGCAGTATGAAGACATCCTTGAAATATTTGTTGATGTTATAACATAACCAGAATAGAATAGGTATAAATAAAGGTATGGCGCAATACGAAAACATAGAAGTAGACCAAGGTACATCAGTAAAATATCAAGTTCAACTTCTTGATGTTGGTGGTGGTCGTAGAGACTTATCAAGTTGCCTTGTAAAGGGTAGTCTCAAGCACACCTATGCATCAGACAGTTCCGATGCCGTGTTCTTTTTAACTAATATTGATGCTCCCCCAACACAGGGGATAATTAACTTTAGTCTGAACCCAACACAAACCGCTACGTTGACCAAGCGTAGATATGTCTATGACATAGAAATACAGTACACCCTAGATAGCGTTTCTGTTATTGAGCGTGTACTTGAAGGTCAAGTATTTTTATCACAGCAGGTCACTGCTATATCAGGTGACTGATAAGATAACGATATCAATTTTGTAAAACTGAAGGAGTATAAATAAATGAGTGTAGGAGCGAACTATGGTAAGTTTGAGGGAAAGGGACAAGTCACCCGTAAGGATGGCACAGTTGAACCTTTCTACATAAATACCAACGCAACACAAGAGCAAGCAGACGCTATCACTAAAATGATGCAAAAGAACGAGTCTGACTCTCAAGAACAAACCAAGAGCGAATCAAATACTTGATCCGCTTTATTAACTTTAAAATCTCTCAAGGAGAATCAACATGGCTGTAACACATGCAATGCCCGTCCGTAACTTAATTGCTGACACCGTAACTGCCCAGATCGACGTATCTGGC
>CAZRJS010000145.1:0-2729 GCA_964600565.1 Candidatus Woesearchaeota archaeon
AGTCTGTACTACAAAACCCAAGTTCTGCAATATCATAATTACACCATAAAATGATAACAATAATATATAAAACTTTATACAAACATCAAGTTTACTTTTTCTATTCCAAAAAGAAAACATAAATATAGCTAGCAATGTTGAAAGAATCAAATAAATCGTCAACATAATTATCTCCCACAACAATTCTTAAATTTCTTACCAGAACCGCAAGTACACTTTGCGTTCCTATTCTGTTTCTTTGCCTTAGTCAATCGCGGAACTTCACCACTTCCAAGAACTTCCTTGAGGCGATTTTTTTCTTTTCCGCCGACAAATTGACCGCGACCCGCAAGAAAAAGTCTTTTGCGAGCCTGCTTTTCAGCCTTCTCTTGCAAGTCCATCATATCATTATATACTTCAAATCCTGTTTCCATGCTATCCCCAATTAGTCTTTGTGTCCCACTTTTATTCCGGTAAGAACTCCGTTAACAAGATTATCAGAAGCTTCTCCGGAACGCTGAACATAGTCATATAGCATATCCGAAAATGCAGTATCCATTTTCTTAGAAGCTCTCTCCAAGGCTTTAGATTGCCAAGATAAAAGATCTCCCATCGAAGCATTTCCAATATCGTAAAAACTTGTAGCCTTTTGGCGAAGTTCAAAAACGATATTAGCAATAATAGCCTTACCTTCAGAATTATTTTGAACTGCATTTAATTTATTTGACATGCTCTCTCCAATTTTTTTTCAATTTTCGGGGAAAATTACCATTTAGCTTCTTTATCCCAAAATTTATATTTGCCAAGAATATCACCGATAAAAAAGCCTATCATCAATATCCAAAACAGAACATTAACAATAGGACATAGACCGATAAATAAAGCGAAAGCTCGATCTTTCTGCGTCCAACGAGCAGAAGCAAAACCCTCTCTATGTACCATCCTGCAAAAAAGATAATCGATAACGGCTATAATTAAATAAATTCCGAGTATAATATAAAACATAATATCTCCACTATTCTATTTGACCATAATAACGTCGGGCATAAACATGAGGATAATTTCTCCAAGATTTTCCCGCTTCTTTATGACATTCTTCTAAAAAACCATCCAATGAAGGTTTATTATCTTCCGAGAATTCCCATTGAGCCGCGTCCCTCATAACTAGATAATATTGGGTGATATTCTGCTTATGTCCTAATCCTTGAAGTACAAGCTTACGACACAACCTACGCAAAAACCATTTTTCTAACCAATTCATAATATCTCCTTAATGCTCAGAAGGAAGAAGCATAACACCATTTTCTACCCAAATCTTAATGTCAAAGGGGAAATCGGTGAAAGAAATTTTCTGGGTGACAACCGGCGGAATACCAGAATCCTCTTCGCAAGTCAAAACCGCAGTACTTTTATCAATGTCAACTTTTAGATTCCAGAATTGATAAGACTTAAAAGTCTTAGCAGATAAAGCCCTTGAACCTTGATAAGAAGCAATAGCATCTACCAGCCAGCCAGCACCATTCTCTTCAAGATAATGAATACCATCAGTATACCTTAGTCCACTCATACGATGGAGATACATATTTATTGAACCATAAAATCCGGCTAAATCGTTTTGTGTAATTTCGCAAGACATTTTATTTCCTTTCCTTGTCTGCCTATCACAATTTTTTACAAATTTTCGGGGAAACTTTTCAAATCAGCGGGGAATGGATTTAAACCATCGACCTTCTGCGTGTTGTAATAATTGGTTAACCCAATTTCCCTGGCTCTCTGCCGAGAACCTTACTCCCAACTCTTGGAAGTCCTGCAATCGTCATTGCTCACGGATTTCTGGAGTCACCGTTTAAAGAGGACTTGTCATGTTTGCCATGACGGCTTATTACTTGCAGACGCTCTTTCGGACTGAGCTACCCGCTGGGATTACTGATAATTTTCGTCCTGAATAATACCAAACTTACTAAAGTATCTTAAAGGACGCCACTTATGATTATTAACATAAAAACCCCATTTATGATAAGGTCTACCTTGAAACAAAATAGTCCATGCACCACCAATAGGAATTTCTAAATAATGCTTTTTAGTTGCTTTTGCAAACCAAGGACGAAAACGCTTAGCCTTAATCTTATAACAATTCTTTACATTAGGCTTATCATCATCATTAGGCCCAACATTCCAATAATGCCCTTTTAAGATAATAGATAATAAATCGCAAGAATGATCATGAAAAAATCTATTATCATCAGATTTGATCCAATGGTGAATGCGAATAGAAAATCCGAAAAAGATAAATGTCCATCTAATCAAATAAGGATGATCCTTAAGACCTAATTTTTCTTTCCATCTAATCTGAAATAAACGAAAAGGTTTTTTCATGATATTCTCTACAATTTTTTCCCTTTTTTCGGGGAAATTATCCTTAAACATATAATGGATTAGGAGTAAAAATCAAAGGAGCCCTGCAAATCCTACAAATATAATTATTAAAATGCTTGCCTCTACGCTGAACTTGATACGTCTTTCCACAACAAGTAGCAATGTATTTCTTTTCTTTCTTACGCGGAGGACAAACTATGTCTCCTTGAGCAAGACGACAAGGATTCGCTCCAACCTGTAAACATTTCATTTTCCAATATAAATCATGTCCATGTCCAAAACCACAAAAAGCATGAGCAATCTCATGAAGAACCGTATCTTTCATTTCAGGCTCCCAATCATTTAATTGAGTATATTTCGCTGAAAGATAAATA
>CAZRJS010000146.1:0-2722 GCA_964600565.1 Candidatus Woesearchaeota archaeon
TTTCTTTTTTCTTTTGCTTCCAAATCTTCTTTAGCTTTTGATTCCAACTTTCTTTGCTCTTTTTGTCTATTTGCTTCGTTTAAAGCTGGAACTTGTTGGTTGTATGCATCTTCTTCTGAAGGCGTTGTCATTGCATGAACGCTTGGGTCTTTTGGTGTTGTTTTTGTTGGGTCAACATCTTCTGTTATTAAATTAAACATCTCATGGAACAAACTATTATCTTGTATTTCTTCAACTTTCTCTCTCTGCTGTCTATTTTTATCTTGGTCAACACGTTTCATTGAAGATATCTTTTTATAAGCAGTTATTCCATCTTTCGTGTATAAAGACATAGCAACTGTTTCGCGTTCAAAATCATATTCTAACTTCTTTGAAACACCTTTAGGGATAGAGCCCATAGGGTCAAATTTTTCAATTCCGTTTAGAAGCTTTTCATTATCATCATAATGTTCAGTATAATATCTACCACTTGTTTTTCTTTGATGGGGTCTGTCATATAAGAAATCACCATCGTCCCATATTTCCTTTCGAATATTACTCTGCTGTCTATTTTTCTCTGAATCTAATATTGTCCAACCGCCCTGTGTCGGTTTTGCGGTTATTTTTTTAGCTTCGTCTGCTAAAATTTTATTTCTTCTTTCTTCTTCTGCCATCTTTGCTGTTTGCTTAGATTGTTCCTGTTGTGCTGTCTCGCTATATCCATCACCCGTAGGTGTTGGCCTTACCGCTTCAGGATCTACAAGACCAAAGACTTTTCTTGTTGCTGCGTGTCTAAGACTATCTTGTTCTGGAAATAACTTATCAAAGACTTCATAATCTGGTGCTTCTTCTTGGCCTATTGCTACTTCTATTGACGCTGCTCTCTTTGCAAAATCAGCATCTTTTATTCCGTATTGCTTTAATTTAGAAGCTATCTCTTCTTCAAATGGCGATCTCTTTGCTTGGATTTGTCTAAATAATTGCCTATCTCCATAATCTTTGCTGGTTTTATCGCTGTACCTTCCGTACATTTCAGCTATTACAGCTTGGTTGTCCATCTCTTCTCTGATTCTGTCGTTGTACCACTGGAAAAAACTTACTTTGTCTGCATCTATTTTTAAATTATCAAAGTTCGCAACGTCTAATTTTTTACTTGAGCCAAGAGCTTTTAATTTTTCTTGTTGTTCTGCGCCAGTTTTATTTAATTCTCTAACATTATAGATTACTTCATTTAATTTGTTCTTTGATCCTGTCTTTTCATAATCGACCATCATGTCAAGAATACCTTCATCTTCAAATACTCTATTCTTAACACTTTCATTATGTCTATCTAATATTTGGTTTCTTGCTAAATTCCTTGCGGCTGTGTCTTGTTCTGTTTCGGTTCTAACTGGTGATCTTGTTTCTTGAGTCAAATCTGACAATTTTGACCAAGACATTATTAGGTCATCATCAATGTCTGTTTTGCCCAACTTTTTTGCCATTGAAATTGTTTCTTTATTGCGTCTTCTTAAATCTTCGCGTATTTCTTTTTTATAGTCTTGATCACCATATTGCTCAGAAGCCACATCTTGATACTTAAACATTTTATCAGAAAGCTGCTTATCGCTAAGCAATGATTCGCTTTTTGTGTACCAAGCTTGCATATCGCCTTTGAATGGATCTATATCTCTTTGCATTTCACTTATAAAATCTTGTTTGCTCATTGGTTTTTTAGCATTTGCGTCAATTTCTTTTGCGTTTTCACCTATTCCTGGTTGGCTTGTTGGTGTGTCTCCAGTCCACTTTCTGTCAGCGCCTATAATACCCCTGTACTCCATCATGAAGGTTTCTTTTTCATCTAATGTTCGCTTACGTGTTTTTTCATAGTAATCTGATGAATCACTAATAAGCTTTGCCTGTTTTAACTCTTCGGCATGTCTACTTTCTAATTCTTTGCGTCTGTTTTCTATATCCAGACGTTCTTTTTCATACTGTATTGGTTCTTCAGTAAATTTTTTGTCATCATATATGACGCTTCTGTATTCTTCCATGAAAGCTTTTTTTTCATCTAATATTTGTTCGCGTATCTTATCGTAATTATTTGATGAATCACCAGCAAGCTTTGCTTGTTTTAATTCTTCAACATGCCTACTTTCTAATTCTTTGCGTCTGTTTTCTATATCTACACGTTCTTTTTCAATTTGCATCTGATCTTGGCGTCGATCTTCCCACGCACCAGGAGCATGTCCCTTTGAAACTTCTTCAAGTTTTACTGCTTTTGTGGTTCTTTTTTCAGATTCAAGATAGTCAAGATAATCTTTGTCAGCTTTTTCGCTCTTTCTTTTTTGCTCATCAAGATACACCTTGTCAAGTTTTCCCTCTCCGATCTGTCGCATTGTGGAAACTTTCTCTGGCAATGGTTCAAACTTATGAGATGTGTCTTCTATCTCAGCTTGTTGTTTGAGCCTTTTTTTGTCTTCTTCTTCAGCGAATTTTTTATCTTTGATTATTTTACCAAGTGCTTTGTCAAGATCAGATTCGTCCATTCCTTTTAATATAACATCTGAACCAAGAACTTTTAATCTATCTTGTTTGTCTATTCTTGCCGTATCGAAAGCGTCAATCGCTCCATGTACACTATCTAAAAGACCCTTATCTTCAGTGACCGCAAGGAGTCTAACCTTTTCCATTATCTCGCTTTGAGAGCCAAGAGCTGTCTTTAATAACTTATCATGACCTTCTGTGATATCTTTTATTTCTT
>CAZRJS010000147.1:0-2715 GCA_964600565.1 Candidatus Woesearchaeota archaeon
ATGATTATTATCACAACCTACCCTCACAATATCTATATAATCGGACAGTGACCCCGTTGGGTAGACCATCCCCCATGTAATTATATTAAAGCTAATATAAATTACGTAGAACTTCGACCCCACCCCCCTTTAATCCCCACGGAATATAATTTTTCCCGTTCCCATATTATTTTTGATATAGAACTCCGAAGCATTTCCTTTATAATAATTAAGTTAGGTACTTGACAAACTGTTCTTAATATCGTATGTTTCTTACAAAAGGAGGATGCGTTATGACAAAAAAAAGATTGGAGAATAAGAAAATCGCTAAGCTGTATCTGTCTGGAAAGACAATGAAAGAGATAGGAGAGAAGCTAGGTGCAAGTACAACTGGTATAAGGAAGAGACTTATTAAGATGGGGATACCTCGCCGTGGGGCTAGAGATTACACCGTTATTCCTACTGATGATAAATGGATAGCAGAATTATATGATAAGGGATATTCTACCTACAGGATAGCAGGGGAATTGAATATAGGACAGTCGATAGTTTGGAATAGACTACGGAAGATGGGTCACTCTATGAGAGAATGTGGATTAATCCGTAAGACTTGTCCGATTATGAAGTGGTTATATCTGGATTATGGCATGACCGCTGAGGAGATTGGGAAGCTCTATGGGTGTCATACTGGGAGTATTTATCAGTATTTTAGAACTATTGGGGTTTTAAAGAGAGGTTCTTCTGCTGGTCCTACTAAGGGGAGCAAATTAGCTAAGTACCTTGTTCGTCAAGCCATAGAGAAAGGTAAACTCATCCCTCAACCATGTGAAGAGTGTGGGTATGACGGGTTGAATAAGAACGGTGCCAGGGGAGTACATGCCCATCACCCGGATTATAATCATCCGTTACAAATTATATGGTTATGTTCTCGTTGTCATCAGGCATGGCATAGAAAATACTCGGCGATTCCCCTCACAACCCATTAAACTAATTGTATATTGGGTTAAAATATGGGATAGTAAGTAAGAGAGGAAAAATTAATGGTGTGTGGGGTGGTGGCGGAATAGGTAAACGCTAAACAATGCTGGAACAGCATTAACCGATAAGTGGCTCGCAAGCGTTTTATAGCGATATGGGTCGCATTGCAGGGTGACTATACGAGTAGAAGTGACTAAATGTTAGCGTTGGAGCTAAGTCATACCGCTGCCTGGGCGGTGACAACCAGACAACGCGCCACAGGATATAACTCGTCAAATCCCTGCCCACCCCCACACCTAACCATAAGGAGTATATGAAACACTACCGAGTACAATTCAGACACCCCGACAGTACGCCTATGGAGCGTAAGTATTGGTATTATACTACTGATCTGATAGAGGGAACCCCTGCTGATAAGGCTTTGTGGTGGGCTATATACATAGCTACTTGGGCTTTTATGATTGAGTTTGGGTCAGAATATTATTACACCACAGAATATTATCTAGGAGAAATCAAGGAGGTCAAATGAAAATACACATAGTATTATATGGAAATAATCATAGCTTGGTACACCGCATGAGAGGGTCCAAGGATGAGGTAGGGGCTAAGAGCGTGGTACAGGGGTTGATGATGTCCCCCCATGAAGGTAATTGGGATGTGGGTGATATGCCTGTAACCATCGACCACTCCCTTATACCCACTACCCTAGTAAAGAGATGGGTTAAGGGTGTAAGGTGGATAGAGTTGCATGAGATGGAGGTGGAGTGATGAACACGTGTTCCGAGAAACCGAGGGTTGAAGGATTACAAGCACTTAAAGACAAGGCCCATCAGTTCCGTAGGGACTATGTTGGCTTCTGGATAGAACATATGCGCCCGCTTTTTCTGCGTACTGATGATGATGTTTTTATGGCAATGAATAAACTAATCACAACCATTACTGATTTCCAAAAAGCATTTACCACGCCCCAAGACGATATAATATCAGAACTCAAGGGGGTTGGTGATGATCTGTTTGACCAGAAAAGGTTTGGTCAGAATGCGGTAGTGAATAGGGCTGTAAAACTGATTGAGTATCAACAGAAACGTGACCTCATCATGTCCGCCCAGGATATTCCCCCAACCCCACCCAAACCCAACCGCCCTGAGAAGAAGAAAATAGCAACTATAGTGGAAGAAGGTTCTCTGGAGCATTTAGAACTCAGACAAAAGATGGGCTGGAACGAGGCTTGTGATGCGTGGGAGGAGTATCTGAATGAAAGATAAAATCATCCACCTCATCCAAAAGACCGAACAGACCATAGACCACTTGAAGTTCATGTTCAGCCCCATGCCGACCAGTGAAGGGTTTATGGACTCGTTGCAGGTGGATATGATTGAGAGAACTTGGACATGGTATCCTGATCAACTTCCCCCCATAAAAAAACTCTTACTGTATCGCAAGAAACTTGCTCTTGAACATGCACTTAAATGGATAGGCAAACCCCTCATCCCTTATTACAGGTGGATTCTCATCCCTTACTGGGAGACAACCAAAATAGATGTCAAACGTACAATAGCGAGGATGTCTCGCAATGGAGGGATAGGGTGAAGGAATATATTATAATGAGTACGGCTGCTTTTATGGGTTATGAAAAGCATCACAACAAACTCACTGCCATTCGCAGAGCAGCTTCAAGTTGTGCTGGTAGTGGAGATATTTATCAAGTCTTAAAATGCGTAGCCACCATAACCCCGAAAGGCGTAACGGTAGACGATC
>CAZRJS010000148.1:0-2713 GCA_964600565.1 Candidatus Woesearchaeota archaeon
AATGCATTTAATCGTCTTAATGCACCACCAAGACCAGATTCCATCTCATATGCAGTAGTTAAAGCAACACCTTGAGCATCCAATAAAGTCTGATACATTTTCCTGATTGCTTCATCGGATTGCCCAATTAATGCAATAGTACCTGGGCCAGCTATTTTACCAAATATTGTTAAGGCATCACCAGTTGAAATGCCTGCTGCTCTTAATTGCTCAAATACTCCGATAAGAGATAACATTCCAGTTTCAGAATCTGTATTTGAAGTAATAATTTGTTCTGCTGATAAATTATATTTTGCAAATGCTTCGTTAACTAAGTTTGTAGGTGCTAACAATCTTCCCATTACATTTTTGAGTATGGTTCCGGCGCGTCCTGTTTTATAGCCTGAGTCGCCTAATTTATTGAGCAATGTAGCTAATTCTTCGAATTGCACACCGGCAGATGCAGCAATAGGGCCAGCTTGTTTATAAGCATTTGTAAGTCCTTGTAGGTTGACATTTGCGTTAGTAAACGAAGCAGCCAACACATCACTAATTTTCGGAAGATCCTTGACAGTCATCCCATAACCTGTCATAATGTTTGTCAAATAATCAGCAGCATCAGCTATTTTAAGACCCGCAGCAGCAGCGACATTAAGAGTATCAGGAAGAGCTGCTATAGATTCACCTACGCTAAGACCCGTAATTGCAAGTTCTTTCAATGCATCAGCAGATTCAGCAGCCGTATACCTTGTTGTCTCTCCCATCTTACGTGCAGCATCTTCAAACTCTTGTAAACCTTGAGAAGATGCTTTAGCTACAGCACCAGCAGCTCGAATAGCATCATCAAACTGAGCTAATTCTTTTATTACATCTTTTAATGCAAACAAAGCAGTGAAAAAAGTTGTAAATGCTACTAATGCGATTCCAAATTCTTTACTTACAGCAGAGAATCCTCTTGATACGCCATATAGCCGTGTTCCAAGATTAGATAGACCAGTAGATGCAGAACCTATTGCATATCCCCATTGAGCAAAACTAGCAGTAGATTTCTTAGTATCTTTAGTGTTTGCTCCAATGGCAGATGCAGTTGATTTTATTTCTTTTCTTACATCTTTTAATTTTGTATTTTCTAATTGATCGTTAAGATTTTTATAAGATTTAGCAAGCTTTTCGACAGAATCTGCATGAGCAATAATATTTGTATTAGTTTTTGCATAATCAGGAAATTTTACTTTTGTTAATTGTTCTATTCCTTTTGCAATCTTTTCAAACCCAGTAGATTTAATGGTACTTAACTTATGAATAGCATCTGCAAATTTTGTTAGATCTTGCATCTTTGGAATTTTTGCAATCAATTCTAATGCAACAGCAATATCAACAATATTTTCTGATTTTATTTTTGAAAGTTCTTTTAAGGATTCTGAATTTAATTTATCAAGTTTTTTTAAATCTGCATCATCCATTTGTTCAAGTGCAATAGCAATTTCTAATAAATCTTTTGCACTTATATGACTTAATGCTGCAAGTTTTGTTGAGTCAATTTTATTTATATTTTCAAGATTTAAATTAGCAATGCCTTTTAAAGCAGTACCAACCTTAGTAATATTTTTAGATTCTATAATTGAAAGTTTTTTAATATTAGCAACAAATTCTGGCAATCCTGTAGGTAATTTTACGGCAGCACCACTTATTGTATCTAAAGATGTCTTAATTTTAGTAGTTGCTATTTCAAGATCTTCTAGGCTATCTTTTATTCCCTTAATTGCATCACCAGTTTTATTTTCAGCACCAAATAATATTTTTACTGATTTCGATATATCTGCCATTTGTTACACCTCATTTTATATATTAAAAAACCGGATTAGATTAAATCCTTTCCGGTTTTTGAGATTACAGTTTTAATGATGCTAATTTTTTCCAATCATTTTGTACTTTTTTATTTTCTTCTTTTTTAGTCTTAGTGGTACTAATGATAGAATCTACAATTTTCTGAATGCCGTCTTGACTAGCATTATTAGCCATCCAATCATGTAAAATATTCTTTGAATCTTGTCTTGCATTTTTAATTCTAATACTTTTAATGAATACACCTGCTTCACTTAAAGTATATTTTTTAACCTCTGACCACGAATGACCATTCGATATAAGTTCTTGAATTATTATACCAATGTCATCTTCTATTATTTCTTCTTTTTCTTTTTTGGTTCGGGTGGAAGAAGGCTCATCACCTTCGTGCTCAGAGTGCTGAAGTTTCCCATCAAAGATGACTTTGACTTCAGATTAATATCTATAATTACAGATAATAGATCAATAGAATATTCTAATGGAAGTTGCTTGATTGACTCTAATTCAATATTTGATGCTTCTGCGAGAATCTCAGGTGCTTCATCCAAAATTAAACCAACCAAAGAAATAATATTTTCTGGCTGATTGTAATTCTCAAACGAGATTCCTTTATTTTGTAGAGTTGGAGTCAATGTGTTAAATTTTTTCAACATATAGGCTATCTGAGAAATATCAAGTGGATAAATTTTTATTTCTTGCTCACCTATTTTAAAGAGACTAAATGGAAACAGAGCCTCAATATCAAGATTTAACTTTGTTTTTTCTTTCATACTGTTTATGCCTTTGCTTAATTGTTAAAGGGTTAGTAAAATAGTATTATACATTATTTTTTGAAATAAGTCAAGATTTTTCTTGACATGGATATAAAAATAGAGTATAATGCTTGTAT
>CAZRJS010000149.1:0-2712 GCA_964600565.1 Candidatus Woesearchaeota archaeon
GTTCTTTAGTTATCTCGTCTTTCTCATCATCTTTTAATTTATCAAATAGTTGTTTACACATAATAAAACAATCTTCTGGCGCTAAGTCAATAGTTAAATTAATTTTAGCACCCTCAGTATGTTGAGGGGCTACTTCAATAGCATTACTCATAAAATTCTCCTTGTTTGCATTACAGTACCTGGTAATCATTAAATGTAGAAAACTCAGCTGCTCTTAGTATACCTTCTAAGTATTTAATTTCTCCTTCTGCCCTCCTACTGTTAATTATATCTTGTGTGATGATTAAATTTTTTAATACAACTAAACGCTCTTCAATCTCCTCTGTCTCTGTTAAAAAGTTATTATTCATAGGTGTCCTCATAATAATTTTAAGCTGCTTGTTATTTCATCTATTTTACATGCTTTATCTGGCCCTAAAGCTATACAAGTTATAGTAGGAACCCCATTAAACTCAGTTTTTCCTACATCAATTATAACTGCATGTGGGATATCCAACTCTTTTGCTTTTATTTCAAGGTCAAGTATTTCTCCTTCAGAATAGCACTTAAGTACTATTTTGGTAAATATGCCATTCTTCCACTTAATAATTTCTGAAGTAATATTTGTAGTACGAAGATAAACACCGTTTTTATCTTCAAATTCCTCCATTTTATCAAGAAATACCTTAAGTGATGCATGAGAAGCTTGAGAACACATTTTTCCGTGACTCATTTTAATATCTTTTCTTATTACTATAGTTTGCTTTACTTCATCCATAATTCACACCCTTATCTTAACCAGTTAATATATTTAGCTTTTACTATTTTAGCATATTCACCAGCGTCTTTGATTTCTTGTCGTTCTAATATTGATACCTTTATTAAAAAATCTATTTCTTGATCTACAAACTCTTCATCTAAATCATTTTCTGGTTGGACGTAAAAATCTTTATATACCATTAAATTGCCTCCTAAAAGTATTTAGCTATCAGCCTACTGAGAAAACCATCTTTCTTTTTAGATTTTATTGGTGCTAAACTTACGGTAGGAAATCTACCTTTATCACTCAATAAAATAAGTTTTTCTTTTTTTAATTGAGTTAGTACTAGATCAAGCTCATTAGGTTCACATCCTATTATACTGCTTAAATTTAAAATCGATGTAGCACCTTCTTTATTTAGTACTTTTAATGTATGAAGTTTCAACCCATCAAGCATTATTCTATTTGACTCACCAGGTGGTATAATCCTATCACCACACTTTTCACAAGCAAAATGTAGTACCCCTGGCACCTCATAGGTTCCAAAGTCTTTCCGGTTAATAGAAATTACACCATGTTTTTTAACCATAATTTTATTGCACTTATTGCAAATTGGATCACTCATTTTCTTCCTCTAGTAATTTAGTTAACATATCTATGGTTAAAGCCTGTCTAGCTATAGTTGAATACATCATAACTTTAACTACATCTTCCATAACAGACTCTTCTGTAACACCGAACATTTTGGCTGTCTGTTTTATACCCTGGTCTGTTTCAAGACCCTCATGTGTTGCATCCATATGACACATAACATTGTAAGTTTTTTCAGTTAAGTCTTTAAACCCCTGCCCATGCCCAAAAATAGGGTCGTCTGCAAACATATTTTTTAAAGTAGTTCCTAGATCATTAAGTACCTCATTAGTTGCTACAAAATCCATCATTTTTTTACTCATTAATTGCTCCTTTTATTAATTGTTTACTATCTATATTATAAGCACATTTTTACATATGTCAAGCCTCTTAATAAAATAAATCATCTTTAGTTGGTTTGAATTCATCAATCCATAATGGTGTGCTTTTTATTACACGGAGTTTATCCATATAACCATAAAAATTATTTCCTTTAGGACTACTGCCGAAAGTCAAGTATCCTTCAGAATTATTAATAGGCTCTACCGATTCCCATATGTTTTTTATTACCCCGTTTTTAAAAGTATAAAAATTATTATTGGCTCTAGTTACAGCCCAATGTATCCATACATTTTCTTCCACTGTGCCCATATACTTAGAATCAGATATGTCCCAATTGTCACCATTACTAGATATAGATATAGCTTTGTGTACATTATTAAAAATTTCAAATGGTTGTTTTTTATCTATAGAATTTTTGTACATAGAAAATTGAATATTGGATAGTTCAAGCTCCCAGCCTCCAGGGTCAGATAGTTGATATTCCCACCAATCTATAGAAAAGTCATCTATACCGAAGTTAAAATCACCATTATCTTCTACATTTAAATTAGTATCTCGCCCATCGAAAGCAAGACTTCCTGTACTTTCCATATGCCGTATTTGTGAGTTAGTTTTAAGTCTACCAGGAATAGGAATGTGGTTATTAGTAAGATCTATTATTTCCTCACCTTCTACAGTAATAAATAGATCCCCTAATAAATGTTTATTTTCATTTATTTTTCTCACTGATTTAGAAGCCATTCTGCTCATTAAAGATGACTTTTCGTTACTATTACTTTTACGCCTTTTACCACTAAAAACTCTAGACAGTTTTGCCATTAATCTCTCCTTTAATAAAAAATAACAGGTTAAATAATCCAAACGTATTAAAACCAATAGCCATTATGAATTCTACCACAATATAGCAATAAACCTACTGATGGTACCATAAATAATGCAAGTGCAACTAACGCTATACATTTAAGCGTGGTAATAATGTATTCACTCATTTTTACTCCTTT
>CAZRJS010000150.1:0-2696 GCA_964600565.1 Candidatus Woesearchaeota archaeon
TTAATAAGTCCCATTTTCTTTTTTTTATTGTTTATAAACTTGAATCGACCTTTATATTTTTCTTCGATTTTTTGAAGACGGAATAGCTATGTGCTACCCGTTATGCGTCATGACTTTTTCGATTTCTGTTTTGGAACCGGGAGCAGAAGGATTTTCCTCTCTAAGTTCTCTGCGTGCGTCAATAGACGCACGGAGTATTACCATTCTTAATAAATTGTTTATTATTACTTAATTATTACTATTACTTATTACTTAGGAGGTTATTATGACCGCTTACTATCATTCAAAACGACTCCTTGTTAACGGTCGGACTGACTGCTTACCCCCTTACTTAAAAGTCATTTTAACTGGTAGGGTTTTCTGTGACTGTTCGTTCTAAAGAACATGTGGCTTTTCTTCGTCAGAATCCTCATCAAAATCAAACATGCTATCATTCAGCCGGTAATAAGTTCCGCCCCCGTGACCCTTTCTATTCCAACCCCTGTTGGTCTCAATTAGATCTAACCCCCTTAACTTCTTCCTTGCTCTTTGAGAAACAGAGGGAGAAAATCCGAAAGATTCAAATCCTAAAATTTTACCATCAGATGTTTTAAATTCCCTATCAATATGCCAGAACCAGCCTTTATCTTTACCTGTTCTTTTAGCCAACCTATTACTAAGCTTTCTCAAAATGGTATAGAAGTACTTTTCGGATGGCCTAAGTTCTTTTCCAAAGAACTCCTCAAATTGGTGAGGGACCTGAAAGAAATTCTTTTTCTTTGGTTTGTCTTCCATAATCAAAAAATTAATGTTTTCAGAAATTTTTAATTTCCATTTTTATTTTAATCAAAAGAACCCGATATGAACACGGGATACCTGTGGTAAGGAGATATTGTGAAATGAGTAAAATAAGGGGAAATTACTGCTAAATGTGGTAAGTCGTAGCAAATTTAAAAGCCCACTATGAAGTGGGCAGGAAAAAAAGGTTTTCAGGTTAAATTATTCTTTTGGATCACATCTCATCATGTAGCGATTACGGCAAAAAAACAATTCCTTATTTTTTGGATCACTCCCAAGGATCCCTAGTTTATTTTTGATATTTTTTATAAGAGAATTAATATCTAATTTAATATTGGAATTTTTAACTCCTGATTTCCATCTATTTGTTCCGTATAGCAGATTAGAGATTTCTTCATATTCTAACCATTCATTCTGTTTTTCCATTAGAGCTTTAAGAAGCAGACATCCCTTATCTTTAGGAGAAAAGTTGTCTAATTTTTCTTCATATATAATATTTCCTGACTTAATACCAAATCTTAATTCATTACATACTAATACTTGTTCTTTTTTAAAAAAATCTTCAAATTCTTTTCTCTTTTCTATTTTTTCTATTTTTTCTTTTATCCTCACGAAATCCTTTTCGAAATATTTAAGAAGTTTCTCTGGGTTACATTCTATAATAGCCATATGATAACTTTCTGAATGATATTGTGTACTGTAAGTTCTGGGTGCATTTTTAAATTCTTTAAACGATATAAGTGGTAGGAGCTCTAGATTGGGTTCATTTGTCCATTCTAAACTTGTAGAATGAGTTTCTCCTTTCTCAACTTCTAACTTATAATTTTTAATAACTTTTTTTCTTTTGAGTTCGTCCAAAAAGTTTTTTTTATATTTTATATCAATAGGAAAATCAACATTTTGTAGATAGATTTTTATCTTTCTACCCTTCTTGATTTTACGGAGCTCTTGATATAGCTCCCAAATAACTTCATCCCGGCAAGACGACTCTGTTATTGGTCTTTTTGGTATGGCTAAAGTTTTTAATTTCTTAGTTTTTTTCTTTTGAGTTTTAGGTTTGGTTCCCATAAAATTGTAATATAATTTCTATTCTTATTCTTTTAATCTATCAACTTATAGCAATTTTTTCAAGTATTCGAAATGCGAAGTTATCTTCGCACTAGTCGGTCGTGGCCAGAGACAAATTAAATTCCGGGAAGAAAAATAAAACAGATCGTTGCAAGGATCAACGATCTGCTTCATTTCTTTACCACTCAGTAGCTGAACTAGAACGGGATGTCTTCTATGTTGACCACATCCTCATTGCGAGATAGATTCTTTTCTGTCTCTGGAACAAACGGTCTGGTATATTTACAGCCATTCTTAAAATTCGCACAACCGATAAAATGATATGGTTCTCCGGTTTTCTTGGAAATTCCAGACTTTTCCACAAGCAAACCTCCACACTGGGGACATGTGCCGGGATTGTTTTTCTTGATATGCTTTTCTTTCTCACCAAGATTATTCTCAACCTTCTCTCCTAATTCACTTTCGCCATTAAGTAAGTGTTTCATTCTAAGATAATTATTGTATACCACTTCTGGAGTTTGATTCCTAAGATTTATCATTAAACTTTTACTGAGGATTTTACCATCAGGACTCATATTGATTGTTTCGTTCAGTTGGCAATAAGGAAACTCTTCAGATTCTAATTTCATGTTTTTTTGTTTTAATTACTTTTAGTTTGGGAGGAGTCGACCTTTTTTTAAACTCATCCTGTTTGATTGCGACAAGGAAACGCAGTTAATGCTTTGTTCTTTTCTGGCATTCGTAGCAGAGAACTTTTTTAGGATTTTTTCCGCAGAAGCAGAAATTGCCATAGGTGCAATAAGAATTGCAACGCACACAAAGGAAATGATCTATTGATCCATACCAAGCTC
>CAZRJS010000151.1:0-2685 GCA_964600565.1 Candidatus Woesearchaeota archaeon
GATTTTTAATCTATTATAACGCCCACGCCAAGTAGAATAAATTTTGTCTAATCAAGGGGAGTTATAATCTACTAAAAAAACATCCATTAAATTTTTAATACAAATATTATTAATATAATCAATGGAAAATCAGTATACCAAAATTATTCCTACAGCATGGATAGTTGCTTATAGAAGAAAGTATTCCAATATTCCATTTTCCAGTGAAATTTTTAAAGAATTAGATAAATTAAGAGAGGAAAGATTTTCTGCTATATCTGATCAAATGCTTGCAACAGAACTTTCTCCCCAATATGAAGCAAGACACAAAATTATTGATAAATATATTGCTTTAAATCATCCAAATCAAATCCTTGAAATTGCTTCTGGGTTTTCAAGCAGGGGACTTACAATGGCGGAAAATTCAAATGTTGTTTATGTAGAATTCGATCTTCCTAGAGTTATTGAAGATAAGATTAACATAGTTAATTCAATATTAAACCAATTAGGGCAAACCAGGCCCAATCTTTATTTTGAAAAAGGAAGTGCATTAGATTATGATTTATTATTTCATGCAGTAAAACATTTTAAAAAAGAACCAATTACTATTGTAAACGAAGGATTTTTACGTTACTTAAATTTTAAAGAAAAAGAAACCGTAGCAAAAAATATTCACAAACTCCTTAAAATCTATGGGGGATTATGGATAACTTCAGATATTACCTTAAAAAAATTATTAAAGGTTGAAGAGGACTTGAAACTCCACAAAAAGACTATTGCCAAAATAGCAGGGATTGATGTTGATAAAAATAGATTTGAGGATGAGAATCAAGCTAAAGCTTTCTTTGAAAATTTAGGATTTAGCATAGAAAGGCATAGTTTTATGGAAGTAAAAGAGAACTTAGTTTCTCCTAAGAAACTTAATTCATCAGATTCAACTGTTAATAAACTCCTAGACTCTGCAGTAATATATATAATGCGTGTAAAGAATTAACACCCTTCAAAAGCAATACGCCCACGCTAAGCAATTAGGAAAAGTTTGGTGCCTGTTTATTTATTTAATATTCTTAAAAAGATACAAGTTTTTAAAAGTTGGTTGCTACATGGGGGTGCAGAATTAAAGATACTTTGCCATTGCTTGAAGAATTTCATAAGCTGCTTTTTGTCTATCTTTTGGGGTTCCTCCGCTTTTGGTTTGGTTTGTGAGGGAGTGACTTTGAAAAAGGTAATTTTAAATCGCTAGGTCTTTTAAGGTACTTATTATCTTATTTTCATAATCTAATATTTGTTTTTTTATTACCTCTGGCTTTTCGTATTTTATTTCTTCATATTCAATTTCTTTATACTTCGAAATATTCAAATCAAAATTATTATTTTTAATCTCTTCGAATGGGACAAAGAAAGCCTTTCCTTTTCTGTCTGTTGGTTTATCCTTAAGCCTATCTTTGAATTTTTTAAGAATGTCTGGAATATCATTCTTTTCAGGTTGGGGGGTTCTTTTATCATCTAAACTAAAACCATCTTCTTGCATATCATAAAACCAAACTTCCTTAGTTGATTCTCCTTTAGTAAAGAACAATATTGCTGTTGAAACCCCGGCGTAAGGTTTGAAAACTCCTGAAGGCATTGAAATAACAGCATCTAATCTACATCTTTCTAATAATAATTGTCGAATATTGGTATGTGCTTTAGAATTTCCGAACAAAACTCCATCAGGAACAATAACTGCACTTTTCCCGCTATTGTTTAATAAGTTATAAATTAATTCTAAAAATAATAACTCAGTTTTTTTTGTTTTTGTTCTGAAATTTTCCCCAATATCTGACTCATCAATACTTCCCTTAAATGGTGGGTTGGCAAGGATTACTTCATAACAATTAGATTCATCAAATCTCTTTGAGAGAGTATTCTTTTGTTCAACATTAGGATTATTTATTCCATGCATCATTAAATTCATTATGAAAATCCGAAATTTTAATATTAATTAATTCTGTTGGGGCTCGAATTCCAGTATCAAATAAAAACATAATCATAACCCGATATTTGAACATAGAATTATCACAAAAACTCCTGACTTGATCTTCTGTTAAGTAGACCCATTTAGGTTTATCTCTTCGAACATCTAAATCTATTGTGATATCTTCAATGGTAATGCCTTCCTTTCTATTTACTTTTATCCACCAGTGCCAAAAGGACTTGAAGGCTTTCCCATAAGTATCAATTGAGGCATAAATTTTTCCATCTTCTCTGGCAATTTCTCCAGTTCTAATTTTAGAAAAGAATACTATAATCTGATCTTCTGTTACTTTTGTTATATCGTCTAGATTAAACTCAATTTTAAACCTTCTAGAGAAAAATAACATTTTCTGTCTTAATGTATTAAGTCTAATGAAACTTCTCGGACCTTTTGAACTTCTTGAAGAAACATTTCTCCCGACTTCCATGTCTCCGACATATCTTAAAGTCAAATCTGAATTTATTTTACTAATCCCTGGAACGCCGTCTTTTACTGCTATTTTCCAAGCATAATATTTTTCCTTGTGTTTGTATGGATCTCTCTTCATATTCTAAAGAGCAAACTTTGTTTATTAACATCAAGGTTTTATATGGGTGCTTTATGGGTATCTTACAGGTATCGTTTAGAAGTCAGGATGTTTTCTTTCCACTTGAAAGCTCATCGAATATGCTCCAAGTGGGTCACGCCCC
>CAZRJS010000152.1:0-2683 GCA_964600565.1 Candidatus Woesearchaeota archaeon
CAGGGCGTATTGCCCAAAACGCACTATTGTGCAATTAGGAGATTTATCATGACTACTTCCACAACTACACGACTGCCCTCCATTGAAGTTGAAAACCTTAATGGAGATTATGTCGAAGTCAAGCTTGGATCAGCAATGTCTGAGATTTACTCACTTATCTGCCGCAATGAGGACCCTGAAGTGAGAGAGTTCAAGACGTCAGGTGGGTGGAAACACCTGTATAAAACCCTCATGAATGAGGATACATACAGGAAGTAATATAGACAGCCCTGCCCTGGGGCTTATAATACCAGGGCACCACTAAAGCACCATTGCCAAGGTCCCAAGTCTTGGATGAGAAAACTGCTGAGGGGTGGTAATCACACATGATTCCTTGTGGTATGAACTAACATCTGGGTGCCTAAACGACGGTTTAGACATCGTAGTGTTAGCTCAAACGCCTCAATATTGAGGCAAAACCACACATAAGGAGATATATCATGACCAATGCAACTAATTCATACATGTTCAGGGACCATGCCAACGCTGTAGCCCTCAAATCAGAACTTGAGGAACTAAACAGTATGGTAACCGATAATTGCAGTCAGGACGACTGCAATACCATTGATGAGTTATTTGAAGAGCTTCTTGATTCCACTGTACAATGCCGTCACAGGTACTGCGGTACCTGTGACGGTGTTGGCTGTGAGAACAGCCACTACATCAAGATACCTGTAAGTCTGTTCCAGGGGACAAAGGCAGTTAGAGATAGGGCTGACTATACTGGCCCCTCGGCGGCCCAAGAAGCACAGTGGAAGTACGACGACGAAGGTCGTTGCCACTGGTAACCAATACATCCAGAGCATGATGTAAAACTGCTCTTTACGGCAATCATATGTTACGCCTAACTGTAGAGGATGGCTACAGCAATAATAATCAGGCACCACTAAAGCACCATTGCCAAGGTCCCAAGTCTTGGATGAGAAAACTGCTGAGGGGTGGCAATCGAGATAGTCTTCTGTGGCATACATCCCATTGAGGGTTCTAAGCTTAGAACCTTGATCGGGCGTATGGCCCAAAACGCACATCATTGTGCAATTAGGAGATTTATCATGACTAACGCAACTAATTCTTATATGTTCAGGAGCAGTTCAATGGCTGCCATCCTCAAATCAGGGCTTGAGGAACTCAACGAGATGGTGGTAGATAATTGCAGCCAGGACGACTGCAATACCATAAATACTTTGTTTGAAGAACTTCTGGATTCTACAATCCAGTGCAGACACCGCTACTGCGGTACCTGCAATGGTATTGGCTGTGAGAACAGCCACTACATTAAAATACCTGTAAGTTTGTTCCAGGTATCAAAGGAGGTCAGAGATAGGGCTGAGTACCATGGGCCCTCAGCGGCTCAAGAAGCACAGTGGCGGTATGATGATGAAGGTAGGTGCCACCGGTAATCTATAACATCCAGAGCATGATGTAAAACTGCTCTTTACGGCAATCGTATGTTGCAATTTAACCTTAACTGGGCCTTCGGGCCCTACGTCGAGTGCTGTTACCGCACTCCTGATGATGGCTCATGGAGAGTCGAAACGTATCAGTGTCTACAGCAAGGCAGCCCCACCTGTCATTTTAACCTTAAGGAGGCAATTTCTTTGGATATCATCAAAGAATTGTTGTCTGCTATTGTCGTTCTGGCAATGTGCTTTCTAATCATATATGAGTTCCTGATTGGAATGGCCAATGCCGGAGCTGGCGTGGCTGACACTACTCTTCTGCTTATCTCCTACATAACTGTAGTATAGCAGAGGACACCATAGAGACAGATTGTGCCCGAACTGTCTGCTGGCGTAGGGCCCATGCAACGCATGCCAAGTAAGTCGTTGCTTATTAACTCTTTTCCATAAGGAGATTACTATGGAATGGACAAAGAGAGTGGTTCTCCTGGTCAATTACACTCCCCACCTGTCTTATCAGTGGGATGACTGGGGAACAAAGACATTCTTCTACTCCAAGCGTTTTATTCGTTTCGTAACCAGAGACGTCTAGAGTAGATGCCCATGGGAGAGAAATCCCTTCGCCGGCCAGAGCGATGAAACAGAATCTGGTAGTCCTGCATAAAGCAGCCGCCACGAGGCGCAGGACGGATACTGAGCTACTTGAGTAGCTTTGCTAATGCTTAACCTATAATACAAGGAGGAATCATGTTTTGGTTGTTCTATTGTATTACTTTGGCAGTACTGCTGCCTCGCCCATAACTATAACTCCGGTCTATTACATGTGGCCGGCCACAACCGCTATGCCACCCACTGCCGTTAGCGATTTTGGTAATTCATATTCTGTTTATACACATTCATACCTACGCATTAATATAAAAGGAGTTTTATCATGTGTAATACTAAAGTAGAAGTATATCTTCCAAGTGGTAATGACTATGCACCATTTACATTCACATGCGGTGATATTATAAACAATAACGGTAGAACTGAGACCGTTATGTGCGATGCATGTGAGTCCGCCGCTAATAAAGCATACCCTCAAGGATGGAGATACGCACCAGGTGACACCTGCAAACACGGAGTATACGTCATGGGAGATCAAGATTGTGCATGCTGGCAGTGCGAACAAGGCGACTAGCAATCGCCTGTAGTACGTCATTCGAGCTGTCGAGACGTTAAATAATACAGCATCCTGAATTAAT
>CAZRJS010000153.1:0-2648 GCA_964600565.1 Candidatus Woesearchaeota archaeon
CAAGGCCCTACGATGCCTGACAAGGCCTGCAAATAGGTCGTAACTGTATATCTGTGTATATCTTTTGTATTAATTCGCGTTGAGGATTTTTAGGAATAATTCTACTTCTTCTTTTGCTTCTGGGTTCAGCCCTAAAAACAGAAGCGCTTCTTGTCTGGCTTTTTCGTATTCTTTTAGTTCTTTATAAACAAATGCTAAAGAAGCATGATATTGCGGTTCTTCAGGGTTGAAATCTATTAATCTTTTATAAACCGAAACCAATTCTTTATAATTTTCTAAAGCACCGTAGGCAATAGATAATTGATTAAGAGCAGTTAAGGTGTTTACGTGATAACCTTTTTTTATTGCTAAATCTATATGCTCTTTAGCTAAATCTGCTTGTTTTAAAAAGATTTCAGACAAGCCTAAATACCAATAACAGCTGGCCGTATCTTCATTCAACGTAATGCATTCTTCGGCTTTTTCTTTCGTTTTCAAATAATCTTTAGACGCCAAATAAGTTCTTGCCCAGCCTACTAGTGTTTCCTGTCTTTTTGGACTTAGCTCTTGAGCTTTCTTGAAACAATTTTCAGCTTCTTTAATCAAATTTTCCATAGCTTGGGAATCTTTTTCTTTTTGAATTAGAACATTATTAAAATCGCCCCATAAAATCCAGTTTCTAGTGAATTTTGGCTGTATTTTGCTATTGTGCTTAAGAATCTCAACTCCTTTTTTGGCATATTCATAACCATCTTGAGGATAAAATCCAGCACATTCTCTTAGAAAATCAATATATTTTAACCTTACATAAGAATCGAGATAACTTTTTTTAGAGAGCAAGTTATCCATTTTTTCTACAACTTGTTCGCATTTTCCGCTTTCGGCAAGATATTTTGCTCTACTTACTTCAGCATTAATTCCAAGAGGCTTTAGATTTAGAAAGAATATAAACCAAATTAAGAACACAGAAGAAAAAAATATTATTGGCGTTCTGTATCTTTGCAAATTGTAAAGAATTTTTATTTGTTGATTATTAATAAATGCTGATTCGTTCTGATCCTGTTGGATTGTATTGATCTGATTTTGCGAAATTATATACAATGCATAACTAATTAAAAGAAATGCTATTAAATAAGTTGAATAAACATCAAAACTAAAAAAATTAGCGACTAAATAGCCAATAAAAGCTGTTTGAACCCCATGAGCTATTATTTGTTTGTTCTTTCTCTCTTCTGCGTTACGTTTAGTGTCTTTAACTTTTTGAAGTTGCCAGAACAGAGTTGCGAAAATAGATAAATAAATAATTAAAGCTGGAATGCCAGCAGTAACCGCTATATCAAAAGCAAAATTATGCGCTCTGTCCCACCAACTTCCCCATGCGCTATTTACATAAGGTAAAGCAGGGTCATAGTATTTGTCAAAACCAATGGAAAAGTTTTCTGGACCATAGCCAAAAATAGGTTTGGCTTTAATTGCGTTTAGAGATATTTTCCAAGCAGAGGGACGCGGGTCGTCTAAAGCCATTTTTATAGAAAGCCGAGGTAAAACCTCTTTCATTATTCTGTTCTCTTCTAAATAATTGTAAAATTCAGATTCTTTATCCCCATAGTTTACATAATAAACTCCGTAAGTAGTTGCAATTAAGATAATTAAAGCGAAAACTTTAATTCCAATAAGCAAAAACCTCTTTCTCGAGAGCAATAGATTTTTAGAAAAGAAAAACAGGAAATACAAGGAGCTGACTAACAAACCAAAATAAACTGCTCGGCTACCTGTGAGCAGAATGATAAAAAGGAACAATAAAAATGTGGAGAAATATAATATTTTCTTTATTTTTCTCTTTTCTTTAAAAGCAAACGCTAAAACCAGAAAACTTAGAAGCAAAAGATAGATTCCTAAAAATATTGACCCTCCTATTGTAGAAGGGGGTCTGCTAGAAAAACTAATTATTGTTTTGCTGAAAATTCCAAATTGTTGTAAAATAGCAATTCCAGAAACTAAAACACCAATTAATATAGAGAAATCCCAGATTTTTTGCCAGTTTTTCCTACGAATAATAACCAAAGCTAAAACAGCCAATATTATATACGAAGCAAAGGTTATAAAACCACCTCCGCGATAGGGTGACCCCCATAAACTGAAACGAATATCAGCAGAAAAGAGAGTTGCCAAAGAATATATGCCTAGAAGGGCAATTAGCGACCAAAAAGGCCAAAAGATTTTATTCCTTCTGTTTTTTACTTTATGCCAGAAATTAATGATTAAAGATTTCTGTGATTGATTTTTTTCAAAAAGAACTTGATAGGTGAATATAAAAACCAAGATAGATAAAATAATTCTAAAAACAACTGTTTTCCCCCAATCAGGCGGAGCAAACCAAGGAGGTAGGTTTAAAAGAGGTAGAGATAAAATTATAAGAAATCCAATTAGATAAATCCAATAGAATTTATCTTTCTGAATTTTCACTATTGCTTGTTTGTGTTTTTGTTTTTTCTTGTGTGTCATATTATTTTATGATACAAATAAATTATGAAAAAAACAAATAGTTTTCCTAAGAAAGCGATTATTTTAGCCGGAGGAAAGGGGACTCGACTTTATCCTATAACTAAAGAAATACCGAAACCATTGCTTCCAATCAAGAAAAAACCAATTATTAACTATCTGATTGA
>CAZRJS010000154.1:0-2647 GCA_964600565.1 Candidatus Woesearchaeota archaeon
TTCTGTCTTCATTTTTCAATTCTTTTAAAATATAATTTACTATTTTGTTAATTGACAACCCTTCTTTCTCTCTTAAATATTCTTGGCTTCCAACCTCTTTACAAAACTCATCGGGTAAAGATATTCTTTTAAATAAGGTTTTATTTTTAGATTCTGCTAAAACTTCAGCTAATACACTTCCTAAGCCTCCAATAAGACTGTGTTCTTCAATTGTAAATATCGCCTCTGTTTCTTTCGCCGCTCTCAAAATAATATTTTTATCAATTGGTTTGATGGTTGGCATACTTACCAACCTAACATCAATATTTTTCTGTGATAATATATCTGTAATTATTTTACTGCTATAAAGCATATTACCAGTAGTAAAAATAGTAATATCGTAACCATTTCTTAAAACAATCCCTTCGCTAATATTAAATTGGAGTGGCTGTGAATAAATCTCTGGCTCAAGGCTTTTCCCTAATCTGATATAAGCAGGCCCTTTAGAAGAATTTGCAATTTTAATAATTTGATCCGTTTCAAAAGGATCACCGGGAGCAAAAACTTTCATATTTGGCAATGCTCTCATGATAGCAATGTCGCAAATAGAATGATGAGTAGAGCCGGCAGAACCATAGCTTAAACCCTCCCCCACGCCTACAAGTTTTACATTAAGATTTTGGTAACATAAATCATTCCTTATTTGTTCAAAACATCGCATAGTCAAGAAGGGCACAATAGAATAAACAAAAACTATTTTTCCTGATAAAGCTAATCCTGCTGCGACTCCAATCATATTCTGTTCAGCGACACCCATATCAAAAAATCTCTCAGGGAATTTGTCTTTGAATTTCTCTAAAACAGAAAATCCTAGATCACCAGTTAGGAGAAAAATACGTTTATCCCTTTCTGCTAATTTTATAAGAGTGTTTATAAATGATTTTCTCATTAATTAAACTTTATCTTATGTAAATAAAGTGCTTAGCTTGAATTATATTAATTTATTATGCCGTAGGAAATATAAGGATCTATTTTGAATCGTTTAAGTTCCAGTTTATTAATACCAAGCGTCTCTATGAGTGCTAAGGTTTCGCCCGGGTAACTATCTGCATTCAACTCATCAAAAGCTATCACTGATCCTTTTGGCATTCTGGGAACAAAATTCTCTATAGCAACTTTTGTTGGTTCAAATAAATCAAAGTCTAAATACAATAAGCTCACTACTAAATGACGATTTTTATTAATAAATTCGGGGATTTTCTTAATAGCATCGCCAACAATTAACTCAACTTTTGGTATATGGCCTATGGGTCTATTTTCGTCAAAAACTTTTATGGACTCATCTATTTCTTTTTTTATACCTTTAAAAGTTTTAAGATAACCCTTTCTTAAAAAAGCTTTTTCACCTGTTCTAGTGTCTTTTTTGTTGATAGCTGGAAATCCTTTAAAAGTGTCAAATCCAATTATTCTACGGTTATGATTATATGGTTCATAAATAGCTGAAAATTGAGCGAAAGCCATTATGCCCCCCCGAGATAACATCCACCTTCAATTATAGAGCCATGTATGCCTTCTTGAAGCTTAAAAAGCTCATTCTTAACTAGAAGCCGTGCTAAGTCTTGCCTTCTTATGTATTTAGCGATATTTTGGATTTTATTATAGACAGGCAGTGGAGATTTAATAAAATAATCTTCGTAGTTTTTAATTGAATAGAAATCTTTTTCAGTTTGCTTCTTTTTATTCCCTTGAAAATACATATTTTTAAAAATTATTTAAGATTAAACTATTTTTATTTAGTACTTAATTCTCTTAATGCGACTTTTAATTGTTGTTTATCTGGCGCCCTATAATGCCATTCCAATTTATTTTCCATAAAAGAAATCCCTTTACCTTTTATAGTGTGAGCAATTACTATACTTGGTTTTCCTTCTTCAAAAGGAGTCTTATATAAAATTTCTTCTATTTCTTTAAAATTATGGCCGTTTATTTCTTTGCTTCCCCAACCAAAAGCGACCCACTTCTCTTTAAATGGTTCTAAATTTAAAACATTGTTTGTCCTTCCTAGTGCTTGAAGTTTATTGTAATCAATAATCGCAACTAAATTATCTAATTTATGCATAGAAGCAAAAAGGGCTGATTCCCAGACCGATCCTTCGTCGCACTCTCCATCGCTCATTAAAACAAATACTCGATATTTCTTATTATCAACTTTTCCGGCTAAGGCTATGCCAGCCCCTATTGCTAAACCATGTCCCAAAGAACCAGTTGAGACCTCTATGCCCGGTACGCAACTCCTCGTAGCATGCCCCGGCAATCTCCCACCATTTTTACAATATTTGTTTAAAATTTTCTTAGCAAAAAAACCTCGTTCTGCTAAAGTAGCGTATAAGGCACTAACCGCATGTCCTTTACTTAAAATAAATCTGTCCCTATTTTCTGCCCCAGGATTCTTAGGGTTTATCTTCAATATTTTGAAATAGAGAACTGTTAGAATGTCCACACAAGATAATGCGGAACCAATATGGGAAACTTGAGATTTAAATGCCATCGTTAACACGTCTTTCCTGATAGCGATGGAATGTTCTTTATAAAAATTATTTTTCATATAAATCTATGTTTTTCTTAAACCATTCTACATCTTTTTTGAGTCCCTCTTTTAGGCTATATT
>CAZRJS010000155.1:0-2638 GCA_964600565.1 Candidatus Woesearchaeota archaeon
GAACATTCGGGAACTATAAACATATCTGAAAAAACTAAGTTAATAGATAAATACTTAGAGGGTGATAAAGATTAAATTAAACGATCAATCTAAAAAGTATTTAGATTTAGTTAAAAATAAACCGATAGCATTTGGATTAGAAAATGGATTTAATGATTTGCAAGACATCCATAACGAATGGTTAAAATTGTTTTTATTTTCTAAAGATGACGAAACACTACAAGCTCACCGTGGCAGCTTCAAGACTACTTGTTTATCAATTGCAATTGCAATATTAATAATACTTAAACCTACAATATCAATTATGTTTATAAGAAAATCTGATGATGATGTTAAAGAAATAGTATTACAAGTTAGCAAATTGCTTAAAACAGAATTATATCAAGCACTATCGGTAGCATTATATGGCGTTGAATGTATTCTATTAAAAGATTCAGCATTTGAAATAGATACTAATTTAAAGCAAAATACAAAAGGTGGTTCACAACTTATAGGTACTGGATCTAAGTCTAGTTTAACAGGTAAACACGCTGACTTGATTATTACTGATGATATTATTAATGTAGATGATCGTATATCTAAAGCACATAGGGAAAGAACTAAATTAGTTTACCAAGAGTTACAGAACATAAAAAATAGAGGTGGACGTATATTAAACACTGGCACACCTTGGCATCGAGAAGATGCTTTTACACTAATGCCGAATATAAAAACTTATAATTGCTATGAAACAGGATTAATTGATGATTTAGAATTGCAAAGTATACGTGATGCTATGAGTTCGAGTTTGTTTGCTGCAAACTATGAATTAAAGCATATAGCAGATAAAGATGCAATGTTTACTAATAGCAGGATAGATGATGGGACTAATACAGATAAAATATTTGACGGTTATTGCCATGTCGATGCTAGCTATGGTGGAGAAGATGGAACAGCCTTTACAATAGCAAAAGAACACGCTGATGGTAATATATATGTATTTGGACAGTTAAAACAGATGCACGTTGACGATTGTTTGGATGGTTTTGAACAACAAAGGAAGTTATATAGAGCAGGCACATTTTATAGTGAAAGCAATGCAGATAAAGGTTATCTAAATAAAAAAATTCAATCGCCTAAACGAAGTTATCATGAAAAGATGAATAAATATATTAAAATTTCTACTTATCTTAAAAGCAATTGGAGTAGAATTATTTTTATAAAAGATACTGACAAAGATTATATTAATCAAATACTAGACTACACAGAAAATTCATCGCATGATGATGCTCCTGATAGTTTAGCAAGTTTGATTAGAGAAGCTATTAGTGGAAAAAATACGTGGGGTTGGTAAAATTAAGGAGGTAACAATGGATATTAAAGCGTTAAAAAGATTAGTAGCAGATTTTAAAGTAAGCACAATGCAAAAACAAATCGAGGGTGATGCTTATTACAGGACCAAGAATATAAGTATTACTAACAGAGAGAAAACGTTTTGGGGTATCGGTCAAAATAGAATGTTAAAAGATTATACAAAAGCAAATAACATTTTAGCTTCTAACTTTACAAGGATAATAGTGGATCAAAAAGTTCAATACTCTATTAATAAAAAAATGGTTATTGAGGGAATAGAAGAATTTGTTGATATTAAAAAGTTTAAAAAGACTTTAGGCAAATTAGCACGTAACGCATCAAATCAAATTTATGCAGTTCTACAGTGGTATATTGACAACGGAGAGCTTAAATATAAAATACTTCCATCACAACAATGTATATTAATTCATAATGCAGACGATAACACTATACTAGATATGGTTATTCGTGTGTATTCGGTAGCGGGTAAAGAACACGTTGATGTTATAACTAAATCTACAGTTGAAACATACAACGAAGAATATAAGCTAATAGATACTAAAAACCACCTTAGAAAAAATATTGTAGCAGGTGATAGAGAAATAGAAAGTAATGCTATTGAGTGGGACGTGTTGCCTATAACGGTTTTATACAATAACGATATTAATCAAACAGATTTAGAAATGTTTAAAACTTATGTGGATGCGTACGACTTCGCAAACAGTGATTTTTTTAATAATTTAGAGGATTTTCAAGAAATGTATTGGATATTAAAAGGCTATGACGGACAAGATCCAGAGGAATTCATGGCAGAATTTAAACGTTCACGCATACTTAAAGTTGGCGAAAATGGTGATGCACAACAAGTAGCTCAAGAAGTACCTTATCAAGCAAGACAGGTTGCACTTGATATAGCTAAGAAAGATATATATAGGTTTGGAATGGGTGTAGATCCTGAATCAATTAAGGGCGATACTACTAATGTAACTATAAAAGCCTTATTTGCTAATTTAGATTTAAAAGCTAATCACTTTGAAATGCAGATTGAAGAATTCATGGAGCAAGTAATAGAAGTTGTTAATGCTTATGCTGGATTAACCAACAAAGGAACTATTACAGATTATGAAATTACGTTTAATAGAGAAACGATTATTAATAAAGAATCGCTGCTTGAAACATTGCAAAAACTAGGAGTTAAAATATCTAATGATACTTTATTAAAAAACACACCTATTGTTGAAGATATTGAAGAAGAAAATGCTTTACTTGATGCAGAGAAAGAAAAAGAAAACAAATCATTAGGTGG
>CAZRJS010000156.1:0-2629 GCA_964600565.1 Candidatus Woesearchaeota archaeon
GGTCACAGCTCCGTTTTTTTGCCGTCATGCTCAGGAAGGGATATAAAACTACCAGATACAGGGACATATGCAGGAGAGTACTCGTTTTATCATGCTAGTTCAGGGAAAACGGAGTTTTCTACTTTTCCATCTACATCAGGCTCAGAAGTAGTGGCAACTCTTGACATAACGGACAATTGTTTGATTACATATAAACGATTAACATAGACTATTTAGTAATTATATGAGTATTTGCAACTATAAAAAACTATGATATAATAATTTTAAGGAGAAATCATGGAAGATAAAATAATAGTAGAGAACAGAGAGTTTAATAACAAGGAAATCGGCAAGAATTATGCAGATATAATAATATTTAGTTTGCGTAATAGTCCAGTTGACGGTATGACAATTCAGGGAATGAGAGACATTCAAGCAGATCTTGAAAGCTTAGAATCTACAACAGAGAATACAGAGCTAGAGATAACAAAAAAATCGTTTGCTCATATAATCAAAGTAATCCCTCAAATACCGTGGAAAGAGTTCAACAAAGAGTTAATTGATATGGATGATTATTTTAACAGTTTAATCAAGGAGTAAAACTAAGACATCCACATTACTTTGATGTTAAATAAACGGGGAGAAACCTAACATAATGAGCATAATACCGTACATCACAGCAGGACTAGGACTGATATCGTTAATAGGAGCAATAGTTGGCTTTTTTGTCATGCAGACTAAACAAAATATGAAGATTGAAAACTTAGAGATTAAACATGCCGAGGTGTGCGAAACATTTAATAATAGATTTGAAAAAATAGAAAAAAAAGTGTCTAATAGTTCATATAATTTAACAGAGATGGAAAAAACAATTGTAGAAATTAAAACGATATTAACGACAACGTTATTACACATATCTGATGATATATCGGAATTAAAGTCACGGCGAAAAGACGATATTACAAACCCTCAGGGGAGAGATAAATAATGTTATACCAAAACGATAAACGATGGAAAGACGAGCCGTTAAATGACTCTACGGAAACAATCGGATCAGTGGGGTGTTTAGTAACATCATTGTGTAATATTAACAATATTGTAAATGATAACAAAATAACTCCTCCAGAGCTAAACAGAAAACTTATATTGTATAATGGTTATACTGATGAAAATTATATAATTTGGTCAGTAGTTGAGCATATATTGGGAGTTGAAATAATACACAATTATACTGGTAAGATCGAGTATTCTCTTAATGCGTTTTATATTGTTAATTATTTAAATCCAAAGATAGGACACTTTACTAATCTAATATCTAAGCACGGATCTAGTCATATTGTATTCGATGTTTATAGTAATCAGATACGAAATAAAACAGATATACGACGGGTGGTAAGAGTATGCAAAGCAATTTTATAGAAGCCGCAAGAATTATGTGGAAGATTAAAAAAGGCGGTAAATCTTACGAATTGCCTATAGATTTTAAACACTTAAATAAATTAAATGTCTCAAAGTGGAAACAAAAATTGATTAAAAATTGTCTACCTTCGGATAATGTAAATTACTCAATCAAAGATAATAATATCTATGTTATGGAATCGCACGGCGGTGATGATTGGCAACAGAACTTCATGGCGTTTACTGTAAAAGTAAAAATAGGAGATGAATATATAAAAGTACATGCAGGTTTTTATTTAACTGCTATGACAGTATTCTATCATATGAAAAAAAACGGTTTACTAAGTAACGAATTAAATATATTCGCTTATTCACACGGAGCAGGAGCATCACCTCTATTAGCGCTTAGAATATTAGATGAAGGTTATATTATACCAAAAGTTATAAACTTTGAATCACCGAGGTGTATCTATAAGCCATCGAAAGCAATAAAGAGTAAATGTAACAGCTTTATCAATTTTAAGCAGGGTATAGACATTGTCACAACTGTACCGTGGTGGATGTCTCATTTAGGGCACACGTATAAGATAAAGGGTCAAAAGCTGCCCTGGTATAAAAAACCAGTTAAAGCAATTTTTGACCACGATATTTATTGGACTAAATAGGCTTATGAGTTTAAACGCTCATAAGTTCTAATCATTTTGTTTTTTTGTATCTCACCGACGTCATTATTATCAATATTATAGATTATTATCAATTTATCTATCATATTCCTACAGTCAGCTATTTCCTCCATGATTGCAGGAATATTTGCATTTCCGTTTTTATTGTCTCTCAGCTCTTCGATCAATTCGTTAAACTCTTGAATAGCTTTATTTACATTGGCTAATCTTCCATATTTTTCAATAGTCTTAATATGTATTTTTTTTATTGTCATTCTCTTCTATCTCCATTTCAATCAATCATCATCACCCTTAATAATCAACGCTAGTGTTATCAATATTGTTTCTATCATTTATTCTCCTTTAGCCATTATCCCTATATCCGCCCTCATTCTCTAGGACTATACTAATTATTGCCTCTCGCTCAATCGAAGTTCAACAATCTCTCTTTCTGTAGACGTCTCATCAATAACACCAAAATAAGATTTACCAAATTTAATAATAGTAAAATACTTCTGTTCTACCCCGTGCTTGTCAAAAGCTTTTAGTTTTAATCCTTTAACCACCCATCTATCAATATCGTCTATCAT
>CAZRJS010000157.1:0-2628 GCA_964600565.1 Candidatus Woesearchaeota archaeon
AAACACTTAAAGAATGGAAAGAAAATTTCAATTTTTATTTTGAACCCTTAAAAAATTTTAATTTACTCAAAAATAAAATAATACTAGAAGCTGGATGCGGTCAAGGAAGACACACTCATTATGTCGCAGAATTAGCTAAAGAAGTAATATCAATCGATGCCAGTAAAGCAATAGATGTTGCGCTCTATAATACTAAAAAATTTAACAATATTCATTTTATCCAAGCAGATATTTATAATTTACCGTTTAAAAAGAATTTTTTTGACTTTATCTTTAGTTTAGGTGTTTTGCATCATTTACCGAGACCAGAAGAGGGTTTCAAAAAGATAGTAGAATTTTTAAAATTTAATGGCAATGTTTTGATTTATGTTTACCATAGTTTTCCTAAAAATGATTTTAGGTATTATGGATTGAAGCTAATCAATATACCAAGGTCTCTTACCGTTAAGCTTCCTTTTAGTATTTTATACTTATTCTGTTGGCCGATTGCCCTGTTGTTATATTCAATTTTTGTTTTGCCATATAAATTTTTATCTAATTTTTTGAAAATAAAGAAAATAAAAAAAATAAATTGGCCATTTAATTTATATTCAGTTTATCCTTTTTATGTTCTGTTGAATGATACCTTCGATCGATTTTCAGCGCCTATAGAAAATAGGTACTCAAAAAAACAAGTTTTAGATTGGTATCAAAGAGCGGGATTGAGAGATATTAAAATTTTAAAAGGATGGAGAATATTGGGCAAAAAAGTTAATTTTTAAAAAAATATGAATTTCAACGAGAAAACAATCTTAATAACAGGCGGAACAGGTTCTTTCGGGAAAAAATTTATTGAAACAGTTCTCAAAAAACATAATCCTAAAGCCATTAGAGTATTTTCCAGAGGGGAATTTTTACAACAGCAATTAGGAAGAGAAATAAAAGATGAGCGTTTAAGATTTTTTATTGGAGATGTTCGAGACAAAGAAAGGCTTTACAGGGCAATGAATGGAGTAGATATTGTGATTCACGCGGCTGCTTTAAAGCAAGTTTGCACTTGTGGGTATAATCCAATGGAAGCGATTAAAACTAATATATTAGGAACCGAGAATGTAATTGACGCGGCAATTGACAATAATATAGAAAAAGCAATCTTCATAAGTACCGATAAGGCTGTTAATCCAGTTAATCTTTACGGAGCAACAAAACTTTGCGCTGAAAAACTTTTTATCCAAGCAAATTCCTACACAGGAGAAAGAAGGACAACATTTAGTTGTTGTAGGTATGGGAATGTGTCTGGCAGTCGTGGCAGTGTCTTGCCTTTGTTTTTAGAACAAAAAAATAAAGGTGTTTTGACTATTACAGACAAAAGGATGACAAGGTTTTGGCTTACTTTGCAGCAAGGTGTTGATTTTAGTATTGAATGTTTGAAAAGGATGCAAGGAGGTGAAACATTTATCCCTAAAATTCCTAGCATTAAAATGTTAGATGTTGGTTGCGGTATGGGGGAGTTTGCCGATATTTTGCGCGAAAAAGGTTTTGAAGTAGTTTGTTTAGATGGGACTGATAGATGTTGGAGATATGTCTCAAAAAAAGGATTTGAGGCTTATAAGATTAACTTGGAAAATCAAAAACTGCCTTTTGCAGAAAATCTATTTGACGTGGTGGTGTCTTTAGAGGTGATAGAGCATTTATGGAACACTAAAAACTATCTGAGCGAGATTAAACGGGTTTTAAGGCCTAATTCTTATGCTTTGTTTTCAAACCGTTAACTATAACTATTTAGGTTACAGAATCCAACATTTAGTTGGAAATTTCGAAAAATTTACCTATAAAAGTAGGCATAAAAAATTTTACACTGCGAAATCATTTTCAAGAGAAATAGGGAATTATTTTGAAATCAAACAAATTCTTGGAAGCATTGTTTTTCCCAAAATTCAATTTAACAATAAAAGAATGCAAAATCTGCTCTCAAGACATATTGGTATTCTTTGTAAGCAGAAAAAATAAAGAATATATTATGAAAAATTTAAGCTTGAGAACAGATATGCTAATTAAGCGGAGCATTAAAGAGATTATAAATAAAACCAGAGATATTTCGCTTGTTCACGTTGTTTCTTTCCCAAAATCAGGACGGACTTGGTTAAGATTAATGTTGGCCAAGATTTATTCTGAAATAACAGGTTTCGGTTTACAAGATATTTTGAATTCAGAAAAAAAATCTTGTCTTTTTTCTGAATTCAGAGGATTTTTACGAAAAAATCAAATTCCTTATCTTGTCTTTGAACACGGTTTTCAGGTTGGGGAAATCGTTAAAGGGGATTATTTTCCAAAACAATATTATAAAAATAAAAAAGTTTTATTTTTAGTTAGAGATCCAAGAGATACACTTATTTCGTATTACTATCATGAAAAATATCATTTTAATTCTTTTAATGGTAGTTTGCATGAATTTGTACATTTTCCTTTCGAAAAATTTTCTTTTCGTTCACGCCCAGCATTGTTTGGCATTAAACCAATTATTAATTATATGAATACATGGGTTCAAAATATTTCTTTGTTTGGTAACTTTTACGCAATATATTACGAAGATTTTCAGAAAAACACATTAGAACAGCTAAATTTAGCATCTGATTATATTGGTTTAAA
>CAZRJS010000158.1:0-2627 GCA_964600565.1 Candidatus Woesearchaeota archaeon
GCAAATTCAATCTGAAGACCACCAGAAACTTCATAACCGGTCTGTATAGAATCTAACACTTGTCTCGAACTGTTAATATTTGAAGAAGAAATAAACTGATTGGAGTAGGCAAGGCTTTCTCCTGTGAAGGCTATTTCCTGAAGCGCTGTAGGTGTAGGTGGTGTGGCGCTTTCATTATATGGGCCATATCCGAGTACGGTAAAATTACTTGATGCTATAGTCATAACTTTAACTCCTAATTAAATTAATTTTGGCAAGAAGCGTAAAAATTTTGGGAAATTTTTAACTTTTAGATAGTTTGAAATAGCATCAATCCCTGAAACCAAGTTCCTATCTGTTAATATATTGAAATCACTGTCGTCACGACAAATGACTTATTTGTAAATTCTTAGAAAAGATAACATTTATCTCATATCAATATCAAATTCAGAGACGACTTGTGTATTCATTGCTCTCAAAGTGGATGAGAACTCGCCTTGAATTCCATCCTTTATAGTTTTCTCTTTTTAGGATAGATACGCTTATTACTCTAATGGTCATGCTACTCAATGACTTACCTATAAAGAGCGTTCTGATCGTGTCAGCGTATTTTAAAATGTTTGCAAAGCCCTTCTCTTCTCTATCATATATGTCCACATCAAAAGATCCGAGTGTTTGATACAAGACGTTTGAAGTACCAAGACTTTTCTGTTGAGTACCCATATGATTGATGTTGCAATGAATCCAAGGAGCATTGCCTGTTGTGATTTGATCGTCAGAATGGATTGAATCAAATCTGAGTGGAGTTGTGACTCCCCATGCATTGCTAAGTTCTGTGTAAAAAGAAATTCGGTCATTATCATAGCTCATGTGAGAACCGCCCTGTATTTGTTTGAAATATTCCATGCTGTCTTGAAATATGGAGCATAGCCACCACTGTGCCAGCCAGCACCTGTTTCAACTGCAAAAGTATGCGGTGTTGGATTTGCCATAACTGCCGTGTCACCTAGTTCATCTATACTGTCAACATTTGACGCTTGTTGGTGATTTAAACTATTAGATATAGCAATATTTCTTGTTGGAGGATTGACAGTTAGATCCATTGGTTGAGTGTTGGTCGCTACTTTGTGATTGGCATCGTATTGACTCAAAGCATATCTTGATCTGACGTGATCTTGGTCTGGATTGTCGGTGAAGAATTTCTCTCTTTGTTCGCTAGTCATACTCATGATTTCTTCATATTCAACAGGATCATCATAATGTGGAGAAGTTTTGAACAATTCATCCATTGCAAAGTGAACTATCTCTTTTTGTTTATCTATGATTTCATCTGAGATTCCATTTATAAAATCATCTATGTCTTTTTTATAATCACTCATTTTAGCCTTCACACTGAATTTTATAAAACAGAATAACCCCTGCTGGCATTACTGGTCTGATAGATTTGACCTTGAAGGTCAATCCATTGATCTTAAAGAGTAAATTCTTTTTTTCAGATGGACTAAAATTTTTAGGAACAGTGAATTTTACTTCCATGTCTGAGTATAAGACCGTGTCGTTATCTGTTTTTTCTAAATCTCCAACAAGAGCATAGACCAGATAATCAGTCTCAGTGATAACGTTAGCTCCAGTGGTAATATCATATGCCCCGGCACTACTTGATATGATATAAGCCTCAGCTCCGTTATCTTTGAATTCTGCTGTGATCTCTTTTCTGAGTTTGAGCCAATCTTCAGCCATATATTTACATCCTCACTAAAAATTTCTGTGCTGAACTTACTGATATAGACGTATTCAGATATGGTGAAATTAAATTCATGATTTCAGTGAAGACAGTTGCACTCGAAAGGCTCTTTGAGAAATATTCTTTCTCTATGATCCCCTCGATCCTCTTACGTTTAAGGTTTGAATCTTCATCTTCTTGTAAAGATCCCGGACTTGACAGTTCTTTTTCTGCCGCAACTATTTGTGCCCGTTTGATTTTAACAGGTATCTCTGTTAGAAAAGTATCTGTGACCCAATCCTGAACATAAAGAAAATCAAAAGATTTGATGATAGCAGCTTCTTTTTCAGCATCGGTAATAGTTACATCTATCCATGCAGTTGTCGATCTGTCAGTGTGATAAGTGTCAGCTTCTATAAGAGTGCAAAAACTATTACCAACTAAAAAAGTTCCATCATCAATTGTTATTGTCATAGTTTAGAGTTCCGTCTTGATATAATATAAGTTAGTTTTAATATCTCCTGCCGTATAATCAGTGAAATCAGATGTTTCTGTTATTGTCACCCTGACTGTCTGATCAGAATTAATTCCCTTACAAGCATCAACTGCCAAGCAAGCTGAACCAACAACGGTTCCAGCAGTAGCAATAACAGATCCTGATGTAAGAGCTGAAAATCTATCAAGATCTCCAGTAACTCCTATAGAGATTGCAGCAGCAACTGTAGCTGTTCCAACTATTGTCATGCCTGTGACGCCCACTTCTTCATCAGTTGTGACTGATCCTGTTGCAAATGTTAGAGTTCCAGCAGCAGCACCAGTAATAGTTACAGTCATGTCATTTGTGGCTGATCCTGCAATAACAATCGAATCACCTACAATATAATCTCCAAGACCATCTGCTGAATCAGTGATTGTATCCGCACTC
>CAZRJS010000159.1:0-1430 GCA_964600565.1 Candidatus Woesearchaeota archaeon
TTAGTTTTCTTACACCTGACCATACGGATGATTTGTTTTTTGATAAAACAAATTTAGTATGGTGGAATTCCTCTGGTTTAAATAACGATGAGCTGTTGGATATTTCTATAGAATATAATGGTGATGATACATGGCATTTATTAGCAGACGATATACGTAATACAGGTAGTTTTTCTTTTAATATCGATTACTTCAATTCAAAAGGGTTCCATACTATTTGTCCTGACAACCATATTAAAGTAGGGCTGTTGCCGGCAAAAGAGGTGTATAGAGCCATAATAAATGAAGATGATGCTTTAGTTCAAAAAGGTTATGCTACTTTAAGTGCCATTATACAATCAAGTTATTATCCAACTACTTACCAGTTTGCTTACACTAGATTTGAAGTTGCTTATGAGGATGGGGGGGAGTGGTATTATATTGATGTTGGTAGCTATTGGATTCCACATTATACACGTGGTTGGCAGTATACCGATGTAGTAACTATTGCAGTTGAAGATAGGGATGTTACTACAATAGTAAGTGAGGAGTTAACTGGTTTACTACCTAACACTGACTATTGGTTTAAACTAATATATAATACACCAAATGATCACGATGTTAATACAGAGGAAAAAACATTTACGGTAGACAATTCATACTGCATAAATTGTGAAAGTTATATATGCCAGGCCAAGTTGAAGCTAAATTACTTTGGAGCTTACGATGCTTTTAGTGAAACATTCTATATGAAAGAAGAGTCTTTTACATCTGGTACTGCTCCTGAATTAGAAATTACCTATTCACCAGAAGTTTTAGAAGTTGCATATGTTCCAGGAACACCTTATCAACCTTATACCCCTCCATCAGGAGATCGCCCTGATACTGAAGTTATTCTTAGTGATTTTGGTGGTGATTATTCTGGACAAGGGGCTATTTACTACGATAGACAAACTGACAGGTTATACAGATCGGAGTCAAACGGTCTGTATGAGTTTGATTTTACTTTAAATAAATGGGTTTTTTTTGCAGCTAATCCATTTGCAGCAGACGACGTATCTATTATTACAAAAGATAATTGTATTTACACTTTGGACAATTTTAATGGCAAGTTTTATAAATACGATGTAGCAGGCAATCTATGGACAACTCTTTCTAATTTCACAGTTATTGATCATTACACGTCCAAGTTAACCCTAATAGATGAAAATAATGATAAGCTGTTTGTTAAAAATATATACCGGGGTAATACTCCTTATATTATAGACTCATATGATATAAGTGAAGATTCTTGGACATATTGTGGGGAGGGCTCTCGAACTACAGTTTCTGATATTGGTATTTCAGATCCAACGCTTTTAATAGAGGATGTCATATCAGCAAGAGAAATAAATTTTAATGATACTACAAATTCTGGTATTATTTTATTAGGGTATGGACCTGGTGTTGAA
>CAZRJS010000159.1:1530-2624 GCA_964600565.1 Candidatus Woesearchaeota archaeon
TATGGACCTGGTGTTGAAGATGAGGCCTCTTTAGAAGTAGGAGATGATTTTATTGGACCCATTACGTGTTATTCTGATGGTTTATATAGACATGAACCCCAGGGTGTGTTCAATCTTTCGTTCTCTAATAGTGTGTGGAAGCACGATGCACCTTCCCCAATGCCTTCGTGTGATGCCTTAGTTACAATAGGGAATTTTATTTGTTTTGTAGATGGAAATTATTTTTACAGGTTTAACACTGTTACAAATATTTGGGAGCAGTTAAGGGATATAGATGCCAACTGTGTTTCAGAACGTGGTCATGAACTATATTATTTTGAAGACACTCCTGATGATATTTATTTAATATCAACCGGAGCTTTAAATTCTTGGGGGGAGATCTACGCACATAGAGTAGTAACAGCTTTTCCAAAGGCCGTTTTAAGTAAATATACTATATCAACTGGTTACTGGTCTCATATCTTAACTACAGATGTGGTAACTGAAGGTGATTTTCCTATTGAAGGTACTGGTACAGGTGTAAGTGCCACTCAAATTACTCCTTTTATTCTTTTATATAAAGATGGTATAAATAGCAATATTATTTACACTTTAAGCTTATTGGCAAATGAAACTAGTGAAACTCAATTTCAGTATATAGGTGTTTCTTGTATAGATTTAGATGAGAAAAAACTATATAATGTTGGGGCCTCTAGTACAGATTTAGAGCTACTGAATACCGCAATGAGTGAAGAGGTTAATGATTGGAGAATAGACGATTGTTCAGGTGAGACGTTAACTACAGTTAGCGGTCAAACAGAGTTTCTTATAGCAGTTACACAAACAGATGCAACACCGACTTATACGATTGATCAAGAATACCAATTTATAAGAGGAAGTTTTTTTGTAGGCACACCTACATCCATTTCTGGTGTAGTGAATTTTCCTGACTTTGAGTCAGAAATTTATACTACTGATTTAGGAGTAGTTTCCACTGTTTCTGGAATTATTTATTCATCCGATGAAATGGTAAGTTTTAGAGATGAGTTGGGGCCAAGAATAGTATACAGTGATACTGGCTTCCTTAAGGTAGTACCAAAAGTTATCAGGACAGC
>CAZRJS010000160.1:0-2624 GCA_964600565.1 Candidatus Woesearchaeota archaeon
CAACGTTATCAGCATCAGCATCAGCATAAATATCAGATAGGATAAGTTTATCTGTCCTAATACTAAGCTGCTGACCAGCGTCCTGTGTCCAATCTTCAACATATTTTATGTCTGCTTGTTTCTGTTCAACATCATTAACAGGAAATCCATAATAAAAACCTTTGTCAATCAAAAGCTCAACTGTACCTGCTGCTGGCTTCGTATATTTCAAGGTCTGATCAATAACATATTCGTTAATGACAATATCAGGAACGGTCCGAATGATAACTTTATCACCACGATCTTTAATTTCACCAGCGTAATCTGTGTTTGAGATAGCTGCGAAAACAGTGTTGTTGTAAAATTTTACTAAGGTCTTTCCAGACCATATTTCAGGAATATAATTTCCGGACATTCCGGCAGAACCAGGTGTAATAGGATAAGTCATTTTTAACCCCTTTTAACTGGGATAGATATATTTTTTTTCTATCGCCAAATATTGTGCATCTGTATATTTACCGGGATTTCTGGCAACATCATTGTAAAACTTCGTTGTTTGTGCAGTCGTCCACTTACCAGGTCGTGCAATAGGCGCTGCTGCATTCGTTGAAGCTGGTGTTGCAAGATCTGCAAGGTTAGGAATATCCTTTTCTACTTTTTTATTTATAGAATCTTCCTTTTTTGCGTCCCCGTCAATTGGTTTATAAGCATTGAAAATCTGTGCTATTTTTGTAACGTCGTGCTTGGATTGTGCTTCTTTCATGATCTGACCAAGTTGGATATCAGAACCCAAAGGTACAGTCTCAAGAAATTTTGTAAAGCCAGGGTCTTCGTTTAAAGAGTCCCATTGTGGGGCAGCTTCACCGAGATCAACCCAAAACCTTTGCTCTTTTGTTTGGGCTACCTCACTTTCAAGCGTCTCAATTCGGGAGTTGTCAACCTGTGCTGCTTGGGGTATCGCTCCATTTTTCTCAATAATATCTATAAGTTCATCAGCAAAACCTTCGTCTACGAACATCTGTCTTTCTTCAGTTGAAAATTTTTGAACAACAATGGGAATATCAGGGATTTCTTTTTTTTTATTAATGCCGCTATATTCGACAAGCTGTTTTAGTTCAGCTTTTAACTCGGAAATTTCCCGGTCATATTTCCCTACTTTTATTTTCAAACTGTGATTTTCATTGTCCAGAGACTTTTTAAAGGCCTCAAGTTCTGCTATTCTTTTTGTAGTATCATCCGTCTTAGGTACTTCTTTAATTATTTTAGCGGCTTCATCTTCCTTAATGTCAAGATTCTGAAGATTATCAGGATCAATTTTTACATCATCGTTGTTATCTTCTTCCTTGAGAAGTTCCGGATCAATATCAATTGTAGTATTTTCAGGCACATTAACCTGCTGCTCTTTAAATAATCTTTCAGCTTCGTCCATTTGTTTTTGTACTGCTTGCGGTAAACCCATCGTCAATCTCCTGTCTTGCAATAAAAAAAGCCCGCTAAAGAAAGTATTTTTAATACAATCTCCAACGGGCTTTAGGGTAGTTGGCTTGTACGTGGGGAGGTGTCTAACACGTTTCCACGCACGTCAATTTGTCTTTAAGCTAAAGAATACACTAAGTAGGTTTATTATTCAACACTTTATCTAATAACGATACTGTGTGTTTTAACCCCCTTATCAAAGCTTTTAGGATATCCCTGTTGCTTATTTGATCTTCTATTTGTTTTTCGTTTTGTTTCGCCATGGTTATTTTAGTTTCCTCATTACTCATCAAGAAGAAATTTAACTACGTTTTAACCTATGCTAATGCCGCGTGTCCATAAGTTTTTAGAATAAACTGTCCAGCTGTATATGCTGCGGCAGTATCACCAGCTCCAGCGGTCAAATAAAAATAATGGTTTGCTGTTAATGCAGGCGTTAAGTTTTGCACAGACTGGCCTATAGCAGCGTCACCACCATTAACTACATATGATGTACCACCAGCCCCGTTATATTCGAGCGCAGCTGAAGACGCGAAAACAACATTAATATCATCATCACCACCAACAGGAGTTTCAAGGCAAATTAATTCAGCCTTATAAATAATCCCGTTTGTTGCAACAACATTTCTACCAATGTATGCAACGCCTCCTGCAGCGAGGCCAATAACATCATTCGCGGTTGCAACGGAAGCGAGTCCGGTTACATCGAATTTTAACTCTGTAATTATTGTTCCATTTTCTGTCCTTCTGGAAAGAGTTGAAGCAATTCCCGTTCCTATTACTCCGGCTGCACCTTCCAATGTTGCAGAAGTTGCGTTAATATTACCAGTAACATCACCAGTTATAGTCCCATTTGCAGTCAAATTCTCTACCAATAGTTCATCTACCGACCAATTTTTTTTTCGCATGTTGATCTCCTTATGAAAGCTTGCGAACTTCTTCGTTCGACTTTTCTACCATTTTTAAAAATACCATAATTGTCTGTGTAGCACCTTGAATCTGTCTTAATTTAATTAGATCGTCTTCTTTAGTATTTTTATCTTGAAGCCTGGTTTTCTCAGATTCAAGATATTTTATTATAGTTTTGCCATGGTCTGAATACCCGAAAGCATTTAATGCTCTATAGAAATTTAATGATTCTTTTTTATTTTCGTTACCTGGTTGTTTTA
>CAZRJS010000161.1:0-2620 GCA_964600565.1 Candidatus Woesearchaeota archaeon
CATGCTATGCGCGGGTCGTTGGTGCGCTGTCACCAAGGAACCTTTCGAATTTTCCACCACGGTTGAGGCAGTCTTTTATGATCTCATTCACTTTTGATTTGAAGTTTGTCAAATCAATGATAGTTTTCTTTCCATCCGTATAGGACTGGTCTTGATATTTTAGGTACTTGCCTTGCATCAAGGACATGATAGATTCGGGGTAAGGGTAGAAACCAAAGTTGTAGATGTCCAACTGGTCGTCATCAAGCAATTTGCCTGGAAATTCTAGGCGTGTCTCGCTGTTATCGTCCACTTGCCATGTTGACTTGAAGATGATTTCTCTACCCCTTTTATCAGTCAGAGGGAAAAAGGAAATCACATCAATGTATAGTTTGGAGCAGTTCTTCTCACCATTCTTGTACCCCAGAGTGACGGCAACAAAGTGTGACTCGTCTTCTGCTACTGCAATCTTCTCACCTTGAAAGTCTAAGAGGTTGAGTTGGATGGGTAGTGGTGCTGATGGTTCCTTTGCAACTGTTGTGCATGCACCCAACATGAGTGCGAGTGCTGTTGCTGTGATGAACTTGTTCATGTCTTCTCCATTTCTTACATACTATTATACTGATTCAAGGCGAGAAGTCAAGCACTTAGGTGAATAAGGAGCATTTCTGCTCCTGTAGGCATTGCGCCTTAGACGGCAAGAGGTGAGTTTAAATCTTCTAACCCTTGTACTGCTTCCTCGCGAGACCGATACCGATATTGATCCCTAAAAACGTTCCCATGAGATGAAGACTCTATTCCCCAGTTGTTAAAGGGGTCAGTCCATATCACCCCCAACACTTCACCGTTCTTTGTTATATCTTCAAGAGTTAGACCTAGATTCATTGAGTACTCCGTGAATATTGCGATTAAGAGCGTTTGACCTTGATGCGGGTCAGTATCTGCATCACAATGGTGGGGACGATGAAGAACTGAGTGATGTGTCCAATGACATATCCCCAATTTTTACCACCGAAAGGACTTTCCTTCAACATGACCTTTGGGAAAAGGACTCGCAGATTCTCAACATCTAAGTTGGTGTAGGAATGCGTTACTTGCATCAGCGTCCACCACAGTCGTGTTCCTGCTTCACCAGGACCGTCAGTCGCGATGTAGGACTTCTTTGCTACTTCTAATCTATCTTTGTAATCACTCATTATTATTCTCCGGTTTATTATTTAGAAACTTGTTCCTGTAGTCTTGCACTGCTGCTTTGATTGCATCCTCTGCAAGAACAGAGCAGTGTATTTTTACTGGTGGCAATGAAAGTTCTTCCGCAAGTTCTGTGTTCCTGATGACTGATGCTTGGTCAAGGGTCATGCCTTTGACTTTCTCGGTCAACAGACTGCTTGATGCTATCGCTGAACCACAACCATAGGTCTTGAATCTTGCATCAACAATGATGCCTTCGTCATTGACCTTTATCTGCAACCTCATTACATCACCACATGCGGGTGCGCCTACCATTCCAGTGCCAACTGAGTCTAGTTCTTCGCTCCAACGCCCAACATTTCTGGGGTTGCTGTAGTGGTCGAGAACTTCGTCTGAGTATGCCATTAGAATGCTATGTTGTTTGATATTGATACGACAGGTTGAATCTCCATGAACTTGAAAATGTTAGCAGTGGATTTCAACAGGTAGTCGGTGACTTTGGCAAGGAACTTTTGCATCCACGCCTTGATTTTGTCAAAGGCATTGCTAATCATACCTTCATTCAAGTTGGGGTTGTTCTCCAACTCTTCAAACTCTTCGGTGAGTTTACCAACAATCAAACCAACAACTGACCAGTAGCGATATGCACCAGTCTTAGTTTCTTTGCCATCTATTTTTTTCTTGACTGATGTTGTCTTGAAACGAACAGACAAGTTCATTTTCCCTGCAATGTTAGACACATAAGATTTGTCAGTGACCTTGTGGTAACTACAGTTGTCTCCATCCCAGTCAGTGACAAGGAAGTGTGTGCATGCTGCCTTGCTATCATCAAACTTGACATCACCGGACATCGCTTCAAAGGCGAAAGCATTTGCAAACTCTTTATTGGTGCTGAAGAGATTGCCCAACTCTTTCATCATTTCTTTGTGTGCTTTGTCTGCTGCCATCACAACTTTGTCTTTGCCCTTAGCAATCTCTTGCTTCAGGCCACCTTTGGCAACTGATGCTGGTGCGAGACCCGCAAGCATGCCTTCAATGTTTTTGACAATCTTAGGTGCGATGGTAGACTTGGTTGAATCTAGTGCAGCATTGAATGTTGCGGTTGACTCGTTGCGTCCTCCACTCATCAACTGTGCTTGACTGCCTGTCTTCAAACTGATTCTTGCCTTTCCAATCATGAAGTCAGTCTTCGGTGTCTTGGTAGACCCTGGAACTTTGCCTCCTGGCCAGAACTGCGCCCAGTCAGCGGATACAGGGTAAGTGCCTGCGCCAAGGACAACGCCCTTGCCACGGACACCACTCTTTTTAAGGAAGTCTGCAACTTTGATGCCTGCTTCAGCGGAGATATTATGTTTCTTATTCCCTTCAGGTTTTCCGTTCACGGCAGCAATGATAACTTCTTCCATTGACTCGCCGCGAGACCGACCTTCCGATAACATTTCGCTGAACT
>CAZRJS010000162.1:0-2594 GCA_964600565.1 Candidatus Woesearchaeota archaeon
ATATTAAAAAAATAGATATAACTAGAAAGTCAGGTACTAGATATAAAGCTCTTGCACCTACTTGGGATATGGTAATGGGTCTTAAGAATGAACAGTATACAGAAAGGATGTTTAAAGAGCTATATACTAAGATTATGAATAGTTGTAAACAAATGATCAAAGTAATGCTAGAAGAGTCAGGAAACAGCTGTGTGTTAGTCTGCTACTGTCCTAAAGATACTTTTTGTCATAGAATATTATTAGCTAAGTTTATTGAAGAACATTTTAATGCAGAATATATAGGGGAAATATAATACTAATGGGCAACCCAGTTGCCTTTACCCTACCAAATATAATTATATAATAGGAGAATAATATTTATGAAGACAAGAGATAAAAGAAATCAATATGTTTATAAAATAAAACATATACCTAGTGGCTTATTCTATATAACAATAAGAGGAAGGTTTAATAAGACTAGAACTAATCTTGGAATAGGAGGAAAAATATATACTAAGAAACCTACAATAAAACAAATGGGAACACATATAAATATATCATATAAACAAGTTAATAGTACTAATATAAATAATGTTATATTATCTAGTGATGGATCTATGTTAACATTTAAACAAGAAGACTTTGTTATAGTAAGATATAAATTAGTTAAAGAAACCAAAAAGAATATGGAGACAACATGAAAAATATGAATATACTTCATGGTTTAAACGAGCAATACCTTGAACCTATCTATGATTCTTGTAAGAGTTTTTATAAGAAAGCCTATATAAAAAAGAATACACTATATAGTTATGATACTAAAGTAGCTGAATTTGTAGGTGGAAAACCAATTATATATAATATGGAGAGTAGAACTACAATAAGACATATTAAAGAATTCTTATTACAATATGGATTTGAAGTTATTAGTACAAAGCAAATTAAAGAAGATTACTATAAATAATTAATAACATAAAAGGAAACTATTATATGAGTATAGAAGAACAAATCTTATATTCTGGAATAATAGTAATAGTCCAACTTAAACTTAAGATCAATTTAGCGTCCAATATATTTATATTAATAGGTGCATTATTACTAGGTAACTGGATAACAGTATGTATAACAATATTTATATTATTTACATATACAGATGAATAATAAGGAGTAATTATGATTGAAGAAAAAAAAGACATTATGTCATATATAGGTAATGTTGATGCTATATGTATTACAACTAATGGAGTTGTAAGAAAATGTGGTAGAGCTGTAATGGGAGCAGGAATTGCTAAGTTATTTAAAGATAACTATAGAGGTATAGATACTGTACTTGGTAACCAAATAAACATATTTGGAAATATAGTTCAAAGTATATGGAAGAGTAAAGAAACTTTAATATTTTCATTTCCTACCAAGAATGATTGGAGATGTAATTCTTCTATTAAACTAATAGAACAAAGTTTAAAACAGTTAGTTAAAAAAACTGCAATGGCTAATAGTGTTGTATTACCAAGACCTGGTTGTAGTAATGGAAAATTAAATTGGGAAACACAAGTTAAACCATTGTGTGAAAAGTATTTAGATGATAGGTTTATAATAGTAAGTAAATAAGAATAAAGAACAAAGCCCTCTAAAACAAGAGGGCTTATGTAAAAGAATTATAATATTAAATTATAATTAAAAAAAATACATTAAATTAATATAATTTATTTTAATAATCAGAGTAACGGAACAGCAATTAAATTATTCTTGATACAATGTTCTTAGTTCATTATCCACTTCTTCAAGTATTCTTTTATTATCATCTTTAAATGCTATTAAATAATCTTCATATAATATGAAGCTATAAATTTCAGGCATACTACCTAGTAACGGAACAATTGAATTATAAAATATATCTCTGTTATAGTTATCAGAAGTTAATTTACATGCTTCACATTCACCAAACTTAATATCAATAGAAGATATTTTACCTTCTCTTTTATTCTTCTTTTGTGAACATGCAGCTTTAAGTACTTTAACTTTACCTATAGCCATAGATACAAATGGTATTACATTAAACATTAAAGAATGTAGATTGTGGTTATAATCATTTTTCAATGCTATGTTATCTGGATTCATATCATCAATAGTAATACCATCAAAGTTATACATTCTCTTCTTAGTGTGTTCAATTTGTTTAGTTTGTGTAGTTTGTTTAGACATAATCACCCTTTCATACTTAGTCTATTATTAATTAAGCATACTGTCCATATACAGTACTTTCAGTAGTTTGTGCATCTGCAGCAGGAGGAGCTTGTTCTGCACCTTGAGCTTGTGCTTGGCTACCTTGTTCTCCACCTTGTCCTTGACTACCAGCTTGTTGTAATGAAGCTAATACTTGTGATTTAGTTTGTTGATCAAGAGTTTCCCATCCATTAAGTATCTGATATAATGGTTCTGGTCCTAATGTTTGCATAGCTTGTTCCAACATAGTCATTACTTCTTCTGATGGTTGTCCACCACTTGTAGATGCTTGACCTTGTTCACTGCCACTAACTTGTTGTCCTTCACCAGGAGCTCCTGGACCACTACCATCTTGAGGGCCTTGTTGAGAACCTTGTGGTTGACCTTGT
>CAZRJS010000163.1:0-2592 GCA_964600565.1 Candidatus Woesearchaeota archaeon
GAAGACGATGATAAATTATTTGAAAATGTAACCAGCAATTTTGTTGATGGGTTTGAAGCTTACTCAAGTATATTTCACAAACTAAACCAAGAACTTAAAGCTGGAACAATCACAACAGATCAATACAGCAGTATTCTTTCACAAACAACTGGCATCTTCAACAATATAACAGAAGCTTTGAAGGCTCAACTTGAGCAATGGGAGAATTTTGCTGATTCTATAAATGACTGGATAGATGGTTTAAGTTCTGCAACAGACGATCCCGAAGATATATTTAATAAGGCAAGAAACACATTCCTTGAGACTTATGATTTAGCAATGACTGGTGATGCCGAGGCACAAGCAGCACTAACTGGTGATGCAGATTCTTTTCTTGCAGCGGCTGAAAACTACACCACGGATCAGTTTGATTATGACAGCATTCACGGTATGGTTGTGGGACGTATGAGGGATGCTGCTGATTATGCAACACTGGCGACTGATACAATAAATAATTTGTTTGATGTAACGGGTGCGTTAGGGACTGATCTAAACAGTATTGTCCCTGTAGGAGAGACCACATATGCAATGTCAGACGAAGCTTTGTTTGATAAATACTTTGCGGACGCTTTAACATCGTTTGGAGTGCCAAACGTAGAATCCGCACTTGAAGCGTATCCTGATACGTATTCCAGTGATTTTAATATGGGTTTTTTGCATGATGCTGGATACGAATTTGGGGATCTTGATGATGATGAATTAACAGCAATAAACATAGTTAAAGAATACCTTGATGCAAATGGAATAAATCCTGACTCAGACGTTGAAGCAACAAATAACGTGGCTGCTGAAATAGCAGGACTTAGGGAAGAACTTCTGGCTGCAAATTTACAGATGATAACAATGACAAGACAGATTAACGCTCGCGCTGAGAAGTGGGATGGAGAGGGCCAGCCAGATGTTAGGGATTCAGACGACACAATTATTGTATCTTAACCAATATAATAACACCATTTAACTTTGCCAAGTGTTTTTTAATGTGATAGCTTAAAAATAAAACCATCAAACAGAGAGAGAGTGTTGTGGATATAATAACATTAAAGCAAATAGAAGACAGTGATTTAATACCATCAACAGAGTCATCTTATTTAGATGACTCTGTTAAGACTGAATGGAAATTAACAAGTCCAGAAAAAGATGACATTGTAAAGGTCTCATGGGAAGAGAATGGTTCTACTCCATTACGTCCAGTAAGATTATATCAAAAAACAACTTCTATTGGGAATAACTATCCACCAGATGATAATATTGGATGGTCTCCACTTGGACCAACAAACAAATGGGCTATGTTTGATCAAACCATAATGACATCTTCGGAAGGCGAAAACGGTCATGCGACTTCAAACTCAGCAGCAAGCATGACTCCGCCACCAGGACACAGCTTCTTTACTGTTAAAATAAATACAAGCAATGCCAACAGGCTTTGTTTTTTTAATTTAAGTGCCAGTTATCTGGGTCTTCAATTTCAAGATGGAGCTGGTGGAGTACTGTATGATTACACAAGTACTCGCTATCCAACCACAACATCAATAGATTATGACCCGTATGAGTTTCCAGTAAAAGAAGGTGACTGGAAAATAAATTTCCTTGGAGAATCAGCAGACAGACAAACTCTTGTAATTGAAATACCAGAAAAGGCAGTGTCATATGTAAGAATAACGATAGCTTCAAACATAATAGGAAGAACAGTAAGTTGTGGTCAATGTGTGTGGGGGCACGCATCGTATATAGGGGTTACTCAATACGGAGCAACTGCAAATATATTAAGCTATGGGCGAAAGGTTAGGAATGAGTCTTATGGTGGAATGTATTTGAAACCTGGAAACAATGCAAAAAAAATGAACATAGATGTCCTTATTGAGAATACAGATTACAACAATGTGTATGACATTTTTGAGGCAACAGATGGAATTCCGTGCGTATTTCAAGGCAATAATGACGAAGAAGGATATAACCACAACTATACTCCATTTATCATATATGGATTCACTAAGTCGTTTAGTATGATATTGCAGCATTGGTCTCAAAGTAACTGCAATCTTGAGGTTGAGGGTTTAATATGACAAGAATAATAAACGTATCTGGAATTATATTAAAGACAGTAGTTGAAGCGGATCTTGACACTCTTGCTATTGGTGAGATTGCTTTTTGTTCTGATAGCAGAAAGGTTTACATCGGGACATCCCTTGGTAATAGCCCTTTGGATACTAATCAGAACACTTGGTTTTATGCATATACTCCAACGACAGAAAATGAACCATATATAACTTGGCTTGCGGATGGCACTCTTGCTGATCATGTAAGTGATATTTTCTATGACACGGCGAACAATCAATCATACATGCTAACAGTTACTGGAGAAGAAGGCTCTGAAGTTTATTCATGGAACGAAATAGCACCGATTCAAAAAGATTGGTTCTATAACTATGAACCAACAACAGAAAACATACCATATTCAGATTGGAATACTGCTGGAACACTTGCTGCCCATGTGGACGATATTTTTTATTTCGTTTCTGAAAATAGATCATTCATATTGATCTCCACAGGAGC
>CAZRJS010000164.1:0-2583 GCA_964600565.1 Candidatus Woesearchaeota archaeon
GGGTTAGCTAACGGTGATGCGACGGGCGCACTTGGTGGAGACGACTTTGATGTCTTCAGACCAGTTGCACTTGTACATGTCGGAGTTGCACTTGTCGTCGCGATATTCCGTGACGCTGTCGATCGGCGAGCTCGCGACCATGAAGGTCTTGGCAAACGACGGGTCGTACTGCGTCGGGTTGGCCGAGGCCACGAAGATGAACACTTCGGATCCGACGATGTTGGTGTTGTCGCCTGCTTTGCCCGTCTTGGTGGACTTGTAGCCAAGGATCCCAACCTTGATCTCGATGCTCGGGTTGAGCAACATGGACGCAAACTGCGCGAGGGTGACGCCCTCTTTCTGGTCGTCGCTCATGCGAGCCCGAACCAACGGATGGTTTTTGATGACCTTCCATGCGCCGATGCCCAGAACCATGCGGTTCGGCATGATGCCGGTGTCGGAGAGAATGCCTTCGATCTGCCCGTCGATTTCCTCGACAGGATCTTTGGCGTCGTTGCTCCACACACCGACCGTGGCCGATGCCGACTTCGTGCCCTTGATGGCCGCGAACACCTTCGCTTCGTGCCCGGTGTTGGTGTTGATGACCAGCGTGCGGATCTTGGCCTTCTCGATGGCCAGTACGGCTGCCCCCGGATCACGTTCATCGTCGTCGATTCCGATTTCCAAGCCCTGCGGCTTGCAGTTGAAAAAGGCGTCGGAGGCTCCGAACTCAATGCGAGTGTTCGGTCCACCCACAGCGCGGGCCGTGTTGTAGGTCTGGAACGCATTAGCGTCGTTGAACTGTTTGAACTGACCGTTCTGCGCACCGGTAGGCACGATCGGAGCGATGAATTCCGCCAGTTCGCTAGAGCTATCGGGTTGGATGCCAACCGCGAAGTTGGTAAGGGTCGGGTTCATCGACCCCGCAGTGCGGGAATCGTTGTACAGGACGGCCATCGTGATGGCCGCGAGGGTGATGGGGTTGATCTGTTTTTTCATAACTGAGTTCCTTTCAATGGATGGTTTAAGCGTCTTCGAGCACAGTGACGCGGGCGGCGAGGACAGCAACGGTTCCCGTTTCGGCGGTGTCGATCGCGTCCAGACGGGTGTCGAGTGTGGTGATCGATGCGGCATCGGTGGTGATCGCTGCCACAAGAACGGCTTCGACCAGTTCCTCGGCTACGCCCGACTCCATCGCTTTTGCGACGATCGTTCCGCCGCCACCGCCTTCGCAGGTTCCATCGGCCATCAGCGTCAGGCTTTCGAATGCGTCACAGGCTGCGCCCAATTTGACGCGGACGGTGCCGGTGAAGCCAACAACGGCGACACTGACATTGTCTTCAGAGCCATCGGCGGGCGTGGTGATGACGCCGACAGGAGTGGCGGCAGCGGAGTCCGCCAGTTTGACGTTTCCGGCTGCGCCGTCGGGGATGACGACATAGCCGTCTTTTTCGGAGAGATCTTCCGTGGTGGGGAAGCTCAGGATTGCGAGGTCTCGTACTTTCATTTTTTCTTCTTTCGTTGAGATTTCGGTTGATGGGGCGGGAAGAATCCCTCCCTTACTAGGCTTCTACGGTTTCGGGTTTAAGCAGCTCGGGGTTGGTGCGGCTGACAGAGTCAAACGCCTGAGCATACGTGCAGCGGTTGGAGCTGCGGAATTCCTGCACCTTGCCTTCGAGCAGGTCGGCGTTGGTTTTGGTCTTGGCGGGTTCCCCTTTGCCGGGCTGTTTGGTCGCGCGGTTGTGCAGCGTGATGTGCTTTTCTTCCGGCGCGTTTTTCATGCTGCCAAACAGGGCAACGGTGCCTTCAGGGTCTTTGAGGTACTGAGCGTGGACCGCATCGCGGTTTTCGATCAATGCCTTGTTGTCGTCGCAGAACGTATCTGCGCCGAGTTTCAGCGTTGCCGCCTTCAGCGTTTCGAGCTCGCCTTCCGCCGTGGTGGCGCGGTTGGTCATGGTTGCAAGTTCAGCAACTGAGGCTTGCAAAGGTTTCACGGCATCGATCGCGGCGTCTTCCGACGCATCAGCCGACAAGCCGAGAATGGATAACAACTTCTTCATGGTCGGTTCCTTTCGTTGGGTTCTCTGTTGTTCCTTTGCCCTATTACTCAAAGGGCGTAGGGACTTGAAATTTGGGTCGTTGGTGAGGCCAGCGCGGAAGAGCTTCATGGGCCGCGCGGTGGTCTTGTCGGGGTTATAGGCCCCGCCGAAGACCGGAGAAATGAAGCGGTAGCAGCCGCTCTTCAGGTTGCTCTCGCCGGTCTCACTCCAGCGGCAGCGGAACCACAGGCCATCTTCGCGGACTTGCAACTCGGTGATCCATCCAGCGGCAACCGTCGCCTGATTTTCGAATTTGGAAAGATGGTCGTAGTCGATCAGGATGCCCGAGAAATTCTCAGCGGCAGCCTGCTGGTTGAAGTCGGCAAGGATCGCCGCGAAGGCGGCATCGTCCAGAACCTGAGTAACCGCATCGCCGGTCAGATCGTCCACGCCCTTGAACTCGCCGCGCGGTGCCAAATGGAACCAGCCATCGGCAGGCAAACTGAACGGCCAGGGGGTCGATGTTGTTTTCGTGTTCTTCATGCCGACAATCCTTCCACAATTT
>CAZRJS010000165.1:0-2561 GCA_964600565.1 Candidatus Woesearchaeota archaeon
GCATATCGTGAAATTTTTTCTCTTACCCATTACTGAGTAAGGGACACATTTAGTTTATGTCCTCGCTTGTAAATGACGTTGTAGTTCCTAGAGACTGTACTCTATAAAGTACTTCTCCGTCTACCCACACTGATTGTGACGCATAGATTATTCTATTTCTTGCCATGTTTAAAATCCTCCTGTTAAATTTGGTTTATACTACTGTCAGGTTGGTATATTAAATCCCTGTCCTTACTACTAACTATATATTGAGGCTATACTATACAATCAGTAACCTTTCCCTTATACAGGTATACAAACTTGTATTTTTTATATAAAATAGCTTGATACCAGTACTTATGCCAATTCCTATCTCTATTGGCTTTACTATTACATGAACGGCACACTGTGATTAAATTACTTGGGCGGCAATTCTTTTTGTTATAGTCAATGTGGTGGATAGTTAAATCTTCTTTATGAGATGAATCGCAATAAGGGTTCAAACATTTATTGCCATCCCTATCCTTAATACTCTGTTTATACTCTAAGTCCTTCCATTCCTGACAATATGGTTCAAAGGATATACCACCTCGCCAGTTATAATTATTATTACCAGATATACTAATAAAATAGCAATCAGGACATCTGTGCCCAGACAACCAATTTTTCCAGTTTGTATAATGAAAGTGCCCATTAGCACACTTATAATACAACTTAGTACAGGCATTCTTATACCCACTACTCAATAAAGTATAACCCTCATTCTCAAATGAGGTTCTTACTTCATGTATTGTGGGCATTATTTTATCCATATAACACTTTGAACATCTAGAGTTATTACGATTCCAATTTTCCCAACTTACTTTATAAACATGCCCTTTTGGACATATAGAAATAAGTTTACTATTTCTATTAATATACTCAGTACTCAATAAAGTATAACCTTCTAACTCAAAGGAGGTTTTTATTTTTTTAAATGATGGTTTACTCTTACCAAAACAAATCATACACCTATTACCAGATACCCAGTTACTCCAATTAATACTTCCTTGATGACCTTCTGGACATATATATTCTAGTTTAGTACTATTATTAATATATTCACTAGAAAGTAATTTATAGCCCTCTTTCTTAAATGACCCCTTTACATGCTCTATGGTTAATTTTTTATTCCCAACGCATTTTGCACATCTTACTCCTTTTCTTAAATGGTCTAAACGCATACTTCCATTATGCCCTTTATCACATACATATTTAAAAGATTGTTTAGAATTAATATATTTGGTAGTTATTAACTTGTAATTAATACCATCAAATTCTTTTCTAACTTTATCTATCGTGAGCTTAGCCGGCATGTTATTTCCTTGTATATGTTTCTATTTCAAAACTTATTCGAGATCTATAAGCATTTAGATCACTTAACATCACCTCTCCACGATCCCTAGACATTAATAACGGTAAATTAACATGCCTAGATGAAACTTTATTAAATTCCATTCCTCCATGAAGCTGACCTAAATCATTTAAAGACGTTCTATTAAATAGCGAGGTTAGTTTATTCGATGTATGTTTTCGACCATAAAAAGTTCCATCATAATCTAATACATCACCTGTTGCAAAATCGTAAACTGGTGCTGACTTATTGTACAACCCATCATGAATAGTTTCTACAATGTCATTACGTTCAGAGGTATTACCAGCAAAAACATGTATTTCAACTTTCCTTTTAACTTTTTTTCCACCACCTAATTGATAGCCTTCCTTATCAGTCCCACTCGTATCTATTACAACTACTGGTGGATCTGATGCTTCAATAGAAGCCCACTCATCTACAACACTCACATAGTTCCAATAGTAATCTATATATTTTGGTACTACAGTATTATTATCCATTATAATTCTGCCGTCTGTATAATCTACTAAATGATTAGTACCAGATATAACAGTAAGATCTTCATCATACAGTACTATTCTATACGACTGCTCAGGAGTACCAATACAAGAAGTACCAGATATTTCAGTACCAGATATAGTACCACCATAATCAGTACCATTAACTGTTACAAATTCAGATATACCATTATCAGTAGAGTATATACAATCACCATCAGCATCATAACTTGGGCAATCAAAGAAGGTCCACCCCCTTCCTCTGTCAATTGGGGAAGGTTCCAATACAGATTGAGCTTGGTATACATAACTACCGTTACATGATAACTCTGTTAGTAACTCTAGAGGAATTAGTTCTTCTTTTTCTACAAAGTCTCTTAGTACTGTATCTTTTATATACCTATATAAACTTAGATCCTCTTTTCTTAAATTTTTCATAACACTCCTTATTATCGAAACATGCTCATAAATTTGGGCCCTTAACCAAATGCCATAATCCTTCAGTCGTACAGAGTTCGATTCAGGCACTTGATATGGTACCTGTTTTTAATATACTTTTTTGCTATACCCTCCATATGTAACCACTTGTTACATTAAGTGTAATTTCTAAGTAGACATGCTAATTAATAATTACACTTAATATATAAATAATTTAATATCCTTCTCCTTTTAATCTATATTTTATAAATATA
>CAZRJS010000166.1:0-2541 GCA_964600565.1 Candidatus Woesearchaeota archaeon
GTCCCAGCTTGTGCCATTATGTCTTTTAGTTTATCTTCTATGCTTTGTAAATTTGTCATAATTTGTCCTTGTTTAATAATTTGTAAATGCCCAATCGCCATAAATAGCCGATATATTGCCTTCCGCATAACCTGCATTATAAATAGCCATTGTTACATCTTGAGAATCATCACTTTCCCTCCAGCCATAAATCTGTATGTAATCTCCAGTAGTCCAACCAGATACATCGTCTGTCATATATGTTGGATTTCCACTACCGTTCAATGTTTTCTGTGTTCCAACAGCAGCTCCATTTCTATAAATCCTCATATAACCAACTACTGTATATGGTATTGCCGCTTGCCATTTTATTCTTAATACGCCATTACATTGGGCTGTATATTGTAAAAACTTTACTGGTGTAGTTGAGTTCTTAGAAATACTGGTTGGTGTATCTGATGTTTGTAAAAGGTTGTCCCCAGCAACATAGGTAAATGGTGCGTAGCTTGGAGTAGTGTCGTCAACATACTTCTTTGTGGCGGCATCTTGGTCTGAAGTTGGGTCAACAACACCAGTTAGTTTATGTGTATTTAAGGGTATATCCTCCGAAATATCTGATGTAGTGCCGTCCTTTTTAATATATTTAGCATCTCCCCTTGTGTCTGTATGATATTGGGTATGGTCGTCATCTGTTAATCCTGTAAGTTCCCCGTGGTCAGATGTATCTGTATCAATAAGCGGATATACTTCATCACCCAAATAAATAGAGGTAACACTCCCGCTTGTGTCAAGGATTTTATCTTGATACCTTTCTTCCTTTTTGACATCAACTGGCTTTTTTAATTCCTCAAGCCGTTTGTTCATTTCGTCAACTTCTCCTTTTAAATTTGTAATTTTTTCTTCTATATTCATATTTAATCGCTTATAAAGTCATAATCTATAACTACTTTGCTAAAAGCCACACCACCAGCAGACCAATCAATAACTGGTCTAAAGCTATGGCAAGTTATTTGTTTTCTAAATATCTTTTCCGTTACCGCTCCGTCAGCGGAATAAGATATTGTTCCCAATGTATTGGGTGTGCCGTAATTACTATCAAGGGAAACCGTTACACTATCTCCCAAAACAAGGGGTTTGAAATAATACTTAACATAGTTTATCCTTATTCTTTGCCCAGCATCAGTATAGTTTCCTTTCCATTGCGAATTTGGGGAATATCCACCCTTTAACGCTGAAACATAATAATTTGTTCCTTTTTTATATGAAACATATAATTTATTATTGCTTATGGCTTTAATTGCACCAATCTCACTACTACTTGAAGTTATACTAGCAAATGGAAAAGTTAATGCATTTGGTTCATTCTCTGTTTCGTTCCCATAAGACATTATTGCGTTTTGGTCGCTTGAGCCAAAAACAATTCTCCCTTTATATATATCTACTGCCCCTTGTCGTCTAGGAATATCAATGTTTGTTATCGTTCCATCTATGTCGTGTCTAATGATTGATATCGTTTTTGTTCCCCTACTTATTAGCTCTCTTATCACGCCATATTCTTGTCTTCCGTGTGTAAATAAACGAATATTGCCATTATCATTAATAGCAGCTTCAATAATATTATCTTGAACGGGAAAACTATAGGTAAATGTAGACGAACTTCCGTCCCAAAAGAAAATCTTTGATGTTGATTTAGTTTTATAGTCAGATGTTCTGAATATAGTTTGTTCTTTCTGTGTAGCACAAATCCCAATATAGTTTGAGGTTGGGAATAAAGCTGTTATTTCCCAGTTTCCACCTAAATCGAAAGCATCTGCCGTCCAAGTTCCATCACTTCCAGTTTGCCCATCAAGTTTCCCAATACGGGAAGTATCACCAATAAACAAATATGTTTTCCATATCAAATATGGGTGTCTATAAAGTGGTTGAAGTCCAGCACCACCAGTTGGTACACTTGATAGCCAGTCATCGTCGTAGGTGCTAAAACCAGTTTTTCTCCCCATAGTATTTTTCTGAATATAGAACATGTCTAAATGACTTGTTCCGCTTTTCTTACAATCATAATAAAGGGCACTCCTACCACCATTAGATGCAATGCTACTTTTTGTTGTTATTGTATCTGTGTCTGTATCTATTGAATATAGCTTACAGCCATTTTCTGCAACCAAATCACTGTCAATCGCATAACATACATTGTCGCCTCCATCTGGTTCAACATCGCTAAAATCTGTTACTAAGTTTGTAACGGTATCCATTCCAGACAATTCAGATGTAGTCCACGCAGGCATAATGTACCCATTTTCCCTATATGGGTCTACCTCTCTGCCTATAAAATAACTATTATCTGAACTACTCCTATCAGAACTACTTAACCCTCCTAAAAATGAATTGTATATTTTCTTTGCCATTTGTTGCCTTGTTTATGTCTATCTTAATGTTTTGTTTCGCCAGTCCAATCGGTCGTATGTTTGGTTTCACCCGTCCAAGTAGTGTTGTGTTTGGTTTCGCCAGTCCAAGTATTAGTGTGTTTTTTAAGTCTTTCCCAAGCTGGTCCAACCGTAGAAA
>CAZRJS010000167.1:0-2522 GCA_964600565.1 Candidatus Woesearchaeota archaeon
GCATAAGGGTATTTTGTGATTTCACAGGGACTTATTTTAAGTTATTTAGAGAAATATTCCTTTCCCTAACTCTTTCAATAAATACTTTTTCTCTCTTTAGATGCCCCACACATTTATCATTTTTTCTTTTTTGTGGTCACCTTTTTTAAAGTCTTTTTATATTGCTTGATTAAAAACTTCAAAGTAGATTTAATATCATCTTCCTTTAAATATTTCTGCAATGTCTGATAATATCCTGCCCTATCTTCAAGGATTATATTTATTGGAGGATAATTATTTTTTAAGAGAACAAAATTCAAAAGTAATCTTCCAACCCTTCCATTTCCATCCTGGAATGGATGAATCTGCTCAAATTGATTATGCATAATTGCTGCTAATGTTAGAGGTTTGAATTTATCTTTGTTTTCTCTATACCATTCAACAAAATCTTCTAAATAATCCTTTAATTCTTCTTTTGGAACACCTGCATGAATAACCTGGCCCATAGAATTTCTTATAACAACATTTACTTTTCTAAACTTTCCAGCAAAAGATTTTGATCCTTGAAAACAAAAATCATGCAACTTTAATAATAAATTTAGAGAAACATCTTCTTTTGTCTTTCTTATATAATCAACTGCTTTTGCAACTCCCTTTGTTTCAATTTCTTCTTTATTTTCTGCTTTTTTCTTATGCAAAATTTCAGGAACTTCTTCTTCTGTTACAGTAGAACCTTCAATCGCATTTGTATTATAAACAAAATCTTCTGTGAAATACTTCCATTCATCTTCACTTAAATGAATTACATCAATTTTATCATTAAGTTTATTCAGTGTTTCTATTTGCTTTTTAGTTAATGAAAATAAAAAAACACTAGTATTAATTTTTTCTAATAACTCCTTTATTTTTTTCTCAGCTCTTTTTTTATATTCTTCTAACTCTTTTTTTGATAAATTACTTCCCAAATATTTTCTTATCTTTTTTACTCTATCTTCTTCACGATAAGAATGAACAAGATAATATTTTACAATACTTCCAATCTTTCTTTTTTCAAGATACATAATATATTAAAGGTGCCCACATTTATAAATATTTCTATTATTGTGGTCACCCCAAAAAGCCTTAAACGATATCACGAAATTAATAACTGAAAAAGAAATCTCCTTCTTAATAGAAATCTTTAAATACTAATAAATCAATAATATTATAGATAAATCAATAGATAGAAAATGGTAAAATTAGAAAGAAAACAAGAAGAGGGTTTTCGTGCAATTTTTGGAGATTTAGAAATTTCTCATTTAGAAGGAACTATAATTGCTTCTTTCTTCCCAGAAGCTGAAGAAATGACAATAAAGGAGATTCAAAAAAGGATAGATTATTCTTATGAAAGAGTTAATTCTGCATTAAAATCCTTAACTAAAAAGATGATTGTTATTGAAAAGCAAAAAGGAAAAACTCTCATTTATTCTCTTGATACAAACAACATATACTCAGATAGTTTAGGTTTTAATAGATATACTCTTCAAAGAAAAGTTGATTTCATCAAAAAACATAGACCAATCTATAAAGCAATTCAGGAAGTGGAAAGCAATCCTTTCTCATGGAGTATAATTTTGTTTGGAAGTTATTCAAAAGAAACTGAAACTAAACAAAGTGATGTCGATTTGATTGTAACTTGTATTCCCTCTAAAGAAAAAGAGGTAAATAATTTCATCAAATCATTGAAGCATAAATATGGGATTAATATCTCTCCAGTAGTTTTACCAATGCATGAATTCCCAAAAATAAAAAAAGATAATCCTGAATTATGGAATGATTTAAAATTATATGGAATAGTGTTTAAGGGATGTGATTCCTTTTATTGTTGGATGTATAAAAATGCGAGCAGTTAGTTGGTATATCAAGCAAAGGCAATTATCAAAAGATAATTCATATAAAAATTTAGCAAATAAATTTTTACAAAAAGCTAGACAGAACCTTATAACAATGAGCATTCTTTCTGAATTAAATGATAATAAAAAAGCAAGGAATCTGCTAAAAACTCCAAAAGATTATGATTCAAATGAATGGGTTGTAATCACTGGATATTATGCTATGTATACTGCTGCAATCTCACTATTAGCTAAAGTTGGTTATAGAAGTAAAAACCATACTGCAACGCTTTGTGTTTTAGAAGAATTTTTTGTTAAAAAGAAAATTTTAGATGAAAACATTTTAATGTTGCTAAAATCAGCAATGTTTCATAAAGAAGAAATTGAAAAACTATCTGATGCAAGACACAAAAGAGAGATTGCACAATATAGCATAACAAAACAAACAACAAAATCTATTGCAGAAAAAATAAAAAAAGATGCTTATGAGTTTGTAAATAAATGTGAAGAAATAATTAAGAAATAGAAAAAAATTAATTAAACTCCGACAACTTTAGTTAATTAATAATCATAAAAAAAGAGAAAAAAACAAGAAATCTCCCAACCCATCACTCCGGTCTCGACAATACTTATAAATCAAATCAGCTTAATTTTTATTAATAAATATAAGGC
>CAZRJS010000168.1:0-2514 GCA_964600565.1 Candidatus Woesearchaeota archaeon
GAAGGTGGATATTATCTTGAATGGGTGAAATCTAAAGGTAATGAAAAAACAATCATTGATGCAAATGCAGAAGCAATGAAGAAATTAAATTACCCAATTGAAAAAGTAGCAGAATCATTTATTAGTCTGGGTAATACATTTGATACCTTCACCATGAATCTCAGTCGCACGGGTATGCTTCGTAATTCTACAATGCATAATAAGTTTGAAGTTGAAGAAGCATGGAAGAAATACAAGGACAAAGGGCAGTTTAATAAAGAAAACTGGGATGAAAATATTCGTGAGCAGTTTAGAAAAAACGGATATATGCCTGATTCTTATTTTGGTAAAAATCCCAATAAACCAGGATACACATTTGGTGCCAATGATGATCCTGCAGATTATATGGATCGTCTTATGAATGGGCGGTTGACAAAGAAAGAATTGCATTTTCTTGATAACAAAGATGTTCCCGTAAATAAAAGATACACTGGCAATCCTGCATCAGAAATAAAAGATGTTGATTATGATGCACTGGCGGAATACAAAGCAGCTGGTGGAGATAATAAAAAGGCAATTGTACAACGCGCGGCAATGTTGCTTGGGCAATTACTACCATCATTGGGTCCGGCATCTATGGGTCAATTGGGTAATGTATCAAGAAACATTTTTGGTTATTCAGGAGATAATGCATTTCACAAGCAGACAAGTGAAATGATTTCTCGAATGGATGTTAATAAATTTTCAGAACTCCAGAGTACCGGAAATCGTATTTATGAACCTGTGCAAAAATACAGCGAAGCTGTTGCATATGGAAGCGATGGGGGGTATAATGCGACTTTACCATATTGGGCAGAAGATAAAGGTCCTCAACAAGAGGCTATTGCTAGTTTAGATGCGCTTGTTAAGTTTGTTGAAAAAATAATGAATGATGGAACAGAAAACAAAGATGCAGCACTTGCAACAGCTGGTAATACCGCGGCGACCGCTGAAGCAATGGGTGCAACTGCGGTGACTACCGAATAACGCAATTTATAAAGGAGATTTGAAATGAGTTTACCACCAGAATGGGATGGAAGTGGAACAGGGACAACACATGCATTTACTTGCTCGTGCACTACTTTTGATTTCCGTATTTACCCTTACATTACAGGTGGTAATTCTTTGGAAAGCGGATATGATAGTGCGTGGGGTGGGAGTTACACCTTTAAGGTCATTGATATATCCGACGCTACCAGAGGTTTTAATACTATACCACAACCAGATCAAAGAAAACTTATCAAAGAAATTCTTGATTTGGCAGGCAAAACAGGTTCTGATGGAACGGTGATTCCCAAGAAGGGTGATGACGCTTTTCCGGGTATTTCAACTGCAAAAATTGATTCGATAACAGTTAAACAAGAGGGTGTGCAACCAGATGTTTGGCTTTTAACGTTTAATATTCAAAAAATAAAATACACGCAATGGAAATCAAATTCCAAACCCAATGCGGCATCTGCCCCAACAGTACGTGATGTTTTCCCCTGGGAGAAAAAACCAGATATAAATGTTTCTTTTTCTAGTGAGACATATAACACAGGTGTTGGGTTTTATTGTGGGGCAAAAACCCCAAACGAAATTGCTAGTCTTATAGAAGCGAATGGGAACGGATTAGCAGCATTGTATGTTGACAATACAACTTTTGAAGTAATGGTGAATTCCGCAGGTGATCCTTTTAAATCACCTCCTTCTACAAAAGTTGGTGTTGCAAATTTCCAAGTATCGGCATCTTATGAAGGGGTACAATCACTAACCAGTTTGGTTAATACTGCTAATTTGGCTAGAGAACACATAAATAATTCTGCTTTTTCAATAGATATCAATGCTACGAGTTTTGCTATTGGAATAGGGACAGCAATGCTGACAGGTTTTGTTGTATCCCCGGCTGAGTTTACAGACAAAAGGGATTGGTTACCCAAACAGCAACATCCTTTTGGGAAAACATATGCTGAATTAGGTTGGGAAGGTGATGGTGTTGCATACAATGATTGGGACAAAACACTTCAGGCAACAGAGCAAGTTTATTACACAGTTGTCAAAATAACCTTTTCCGTAAAGGAAGTTGGTTGGGGAACCGCAGTAGCAGATCGTGGTTATCGTTCCTTAAAAACAGGTATTTTAGATTCAATAAAAGACAATGATGGTAGTAAATCTCACGAACGACTTTTGGACGGAGCGGGAATAGAAGTTCCAGAAGGTCAGCCAACAGGAGATATACCCTGTTTTATATTGTATTGCCCTTTTGGAGCAAATGATTCTCTTAAGACTTTGATAGGTAGTTTGAATTGGTAAACAGGATGGTAACAATGAGCGATAATAATCCATTTTATAACAAGACGGAACCGTTGCAAAACCAGGGTGTGTTCTCTGGTGATGGCAACAAATACAGATTCGGGTTTGATGTTTGGATTGGAGAAAAGATCCCAGGCGGGACAGTTGGGGATACTTCTCTTTATTATTGTTTTCATGTCGGGAACACAGATGATCCAAGATATT
>CAZRJS010000169.1:0-2512 GCA_964600565.1 Candidatus Woesearchaeota archaeon
GGGAATTAGTTTATAGGTATAATAAGGAAAAAATATGAAAATCTATGGAGTTCAAAGTTTGAATGAAGAATTTACAAGCATTATCGTATCATATTTTAATGAACAATTAGCCGACAAACATTGTAAATTAGCTAATCGGTTTTCATATTATTGGGGTAAAGAAGCAGAATATAATAAATTAAATATATATGAAGTGCCAGATGGATATAATCCGTACGATAAATATATGGATGCTTATAGTATATATTATGTCGTTGAATCCGAATTAGGCGATGAGGAGTCTTTTAAAAATTTAGATAATTATTTACTTGACATAGTTTAAATATTAATATATTATTTATATAAATCAAGTAAAAGGAGATTAGAAATGAAATTTGAAAAAGATTTTCCAAAAGTAATATGTCTTATGTGGTTGATTTTTATGATAAGTCTTGCTATCACAAATGTTGGAACAACAAGCACTCCACTTTATTCTGGATGGGATTTGCCATTTAAAGTTGGAATATTTATGTTGATTCCTATTTGTTTAGGGTACTTTGCTGGAATTAGTAAAGATAAGTAATTTACGACAAAAGGAATAAAATGAAAGATACAGTAGAAAATTTAAGACAAGAATTACCATCACATCCTTGCTCGAATGCAGTCGATACTCACCCTTCCTATGGGATGGTTTCGATTAATAGACAACAATGCTCTGGTGATGGTAGACAATTGTTTGGTTCTGGAATTAGACATAATACGATGATTAACCTATGTATTAAAAAAGCAAGACGATTACGAGATGAATATTATGATCATTATTCTGCAAAAGAACAATTAATTGAAATATTGCTATCACCTGCTCAATTTACAGCTATGATAACCAATATGAATACAGAAGGAACACCATGTACATTAGCTTGGTTGAAAGATGAAGGTAGAATTGAAGAACCACCTATACATAATATTAAACAAGAGATCAATGTAGATCTTGATAGAAAATATAGACAAGTAAGTAAATCTGCTGCATTATTGTTGAAAGATTTAGATATATTATTATCTGGTACGGTTAAAAAATCTGATAAAGAAAAAATTAAATCACGTTTATATAAGGTAGAACAAGAGATTAGATCTAATTTACCATATTTACAAAAATGTCATACTGAAAAATTGGAGGATATTGGGATACAAGTGGTAGCAGAAGCTGAATCGGCTATTACTGGGATGATTAATAAATTAGGATTAAAAGAATTGCAGAAGCAAATATCTAGAAAAGGTAATTTGTTTTTGAGTGAAAATTTTAATGAAAATGAAATAACATAAAGAAAAACTATAAAAATATTAATAAGGTATAAAAATATATTTGGTGCAAAATATAGAGAAACGTTGTAAAACATAGTGACATTGAGTACGGATTCGAAAAACATCAATATGATATTGATTATTGTAACGAACAATGGAAATCAGATGGTGGTGGTCGATGTTGGGCAAAGTATTATCCACACAATATCACAGCATGGGCTGCCATGAATTAAGCAACACAACAACTGATATGAGCCAAGAAAATAAGAGCGGATAGAATATTAGCTATCTGGAGCTATTTCTGAAGTTGAATACGACAGTTTTTTACAGGAAAATAAAAAGGGACGAAAAAAACGTGAATCTTTTGAATGTAAACAACTTGAAAATTTAAAAATAAAGTATCTAGAAACCTAACGATTGAATAAGAAACCGGAACACTGATTGGATTGTAATCAACATTATGTTCCCGTTCTGGTTAATTTTCTTGTTATATATTTTTTAACTTAACGGAGGTTTTATGTGGAAATTATGGGCACGTAAAAATAAAAATGGATTCTATGATATTAGAAGCTCTAAACGATGTGTAGAGATGCATGGCAGCCATGACCCGATCGTAAAAATAATTGCAACGGAATCCGACAATGGGGATTATCATGGATGGCTTATGAAAGATGCAGCAGAGCCCTATATGATATGGTCTTCGAAGGCTCAATTAAAAATGTGTTTTTCTTATGGCTATGAAATTGAAGAAGAAAATGGAAGAGGACGATATATTAAGCTAAACATCGAGGCAATATCTTGACTGGAAATAGTGCGTTTTATCCTGGAGGTACGCTTTATTTTGCTTGTTATAAAAAAAGGAATACCTATGATTGATGAAATAAAGATAATTATATTTGTACAATTTTTGTCTGTCTGTGTGACGCTCTTGTTCTCTTTATTTGAGCCAGTAACAATAACTTTTTTCATGACAATCCAAGGATTTGTGCTTGCCTGTAGTATTGGTTCTTTACCAGCATATAAGTTATTTAATTGGTGGATGGGGTTATAATGCCTAAAATAAGCGGCCATGGGACACATTTGAATAAAAAGCGGAACTGGTTCGTGGTCTGTTTGATTTTCTTGTTGAATGTAAAGGAAATAAAATGATTCATTTTTTTAGCGGAAGTATATTTATAATTTGTTATATATTTGAAGTTTTTGAAATGATGTCAAAAGCTTATTCATGGGA
>CAZRJS010000170.1:0-2507 GCA_964600565.1 Candidatus Woesearchaeota archaeon
TTTCGGGATGTGCGGGCAAAAATATTCCCCAGCGACGATGCTCCTTTAAGATTACGAAAAAATGTCCCTCGACTCTCTCTTCCGGGTAAAGTATGTAGTACGACATAGGATCTTTTCCTTCGGGCACCGTAGATCCAAGGATATGCACTTCTTCACCTAACACCAACCCTTGATTATTCCACTCATCGAAAACAACATTTCTGCCTGCAACCTCATAATGATTGCCACTCTTGCCACTAGATATTCTTGATCCTACAATTTCAAAAACGGTTCCTTCCATGGTGTTTCTCCTTTGTTAAAGTTCAATTTATTAGCGTCATTACTAATAATTCAGTATGGCACATAACTTAATCTATGTCAACCCCTTTGATGGTACATTCAACCCGCAAGTGCAACACTTGGTGTGTTGGTATTAATGTTAATACGTTCCAACTCTTTTGAAAAGACTTCTATGGGGGTCTTCCATCTGTAGGTTCAATAAGTAAATGCAACGCTTTAATAAAATAAAGAAAAAGACAGTGCGGTATAAGGATTAATGACCAATGGAGAATATGTTTTCGTTGGCAAAAAGCTGATGCTTATGATGTTGAAATAATTGATTATCATAATTAACAAAATACTATAAATAAAAAAATAAAAGCAATCCATCCGGGCGAGATTTTAACTAAAGAATTTTTAAAGCCTTTTGGTATCACTGAATACCGTTTGGCTAAAGATATTTCTGTTGCACCGCGTCGGATTAATGAAATCACGCATGGATTACGCTCTATTACTGCTGATACTGCTCTTCGTCTTGGTAAATACTTTGGCACTTCACCACAATTCTGGCTTAATCTTCAGTCGCATTATGAATTAGAGAAACAAGCGGAAAAGCTGTATGACGTTCTGCAACATAAGGTAAAAACACTAGAAGTCGTGATTTAAAACGTCTTTCAGTATTTTAAAATTTATTGTTCGTTGTTCGTTGTTTGCCCCGAAGCCGTTAACAACTTCGGGGTTCGTTGTCCACTATTTTGTCGATTTTTAACTCAAGAACGGTGACTTTAAAAATCAATTTTATTTATATGTTTATTAATTAAATAAAGGAAAATTTAATTTTTAAATTAGTAAAAGTATATATGATTTTGAAATTAAGCAAATTAGAAAAATATTTGAAAGAAAAAATACTGCCTGATTTAGAAAAAAGTCGTGGAGGTTTTGATAAAATTCATACTTTAGAGGTTGTTGCATGGTTAAAACAAATTATTAGCCATAACCCGAAATTACAATTAGACGAAACAGTCTTGCTGATTGCAGCCTATGCTCATGATTGGGGTTATGCGGAAATATTTCCTGAAGGCCAAGTTATGAATGCCAAAATTATTGAAAATTCTAAAAAACTTCATATGGAACTTGGTGCAAAGAAAATCGCTAATTTATTGAAAGATGATTTTTTCTCTTTTCTTTCTGATGAACAAAAAAATCGTTGTATTCATTTAGTGGCAGTGCATGATAAAAAATTTGAGATTAAAGAAATTGATGAAATTGTTTTAATGGAAGCCGATATGTTAAGTAGTCTAGATATAAATACCAAAAAGCCAATTTTGGATGCTGAGTCTAACAAATTTTTTATGAATTCGTTGATAAACGTTAGGATTCCAAAATTTATCACTGAGTTTAGTAAAAGTGAAGCAAAAAAGTTAGTTCAAGCAAGACAGGACTACTACAAACAAAAAGAGAAAATATTATAAACTAATTTTCAACCGTAATTTTATGATTAAGATAATTATTTTCGATTACGATGGAGTTATAATAGACAGCTTCCCTAACGTCCACTCTGTTTATCAAATCATTTGTCAAAAATTAGGAAAATCATGTCCTGACAATCTTGAAGATTTTAAAAAAGTATATGGTCATTCTTCTTCTGAGTGTTATTCTCAACTTAATTTTTCAGAAGAAGAAAGAATTAAAGGGAACAGGATTTTCAAAGAAGAGATATTAAAGAAAGACGCAAAACCTTTTGAAGGTGTTATAGAAGTTCTAAAGGAACTTCATAAAAATTACAAACTTGCAGTAATTTCTTCCAATTACAAGGAAGAAGTTAAACAAAAATTAGAAAAATTTGGGCTTTTGAAACTTTTTGATTTTATTCTTGCAAGAGAAAGTCATGTTGGCAGATTTGTAAAAACAGAATCAATCAAAAAGATAATGGCAAATTTAGCAATAAAATCAAAGGGGGTTTTACTAATTGGAGATAGAAATGTTGATTTTATTGAAGGTTCAAAAGCGGGTTTAAGCAACATTCTTCTTGTAGATTATGGCTGGGGATATGATTTGGAAGAAATTCCAGAATATAAACAAAAGGTTTTGGTCAAAAATCCAAATGATCTTTTGGAAGCTGCCAAAGAATTCTAAAACCTTACAGGTTTTTCCATCCAAATTTTGACTACGTCAAAACATCTCTTAACCGCGATGTTATCGGAAATAATTAAAAGTTTTTTAAATTTTCTTTCAGAAAGAAGGTTATT